>PCWT01000021.1 GCA_002796245.1 Gammaproteobacteria bacterium CG11_big_fil_rev_8_21_14_0_20_46_22
CTTAAAGCCTTTTATCGTTAATTTATCCAAAGAAGTTCCCATAGCCCCTCCCTATATCGACTTCACATCAGTGCCCGGAGACATCTGTTTGAAGATTTGTTCCACGTTGATCTTGACGGCGTCGGACACAAAACCACTATCGCGGAAGACCACGCGCAAAGGCTCGAACCCGGCCAGTTCCTTGACCAAGTCCTCGTTCACGCCGGTATCGAAGCAGGCGACCAGGGCGTTTTCGTCGACAAAGAAAACGGTCTTGCCCTGAATAGTTTCCTTGCGGATGGGCAGCGACAGATCCACGCCCCAGTCCAACAATACCTGGAAGAGCAGGTCTTCGGGCTTACGGTCCAGCTTGATGTTGTCGGTGAAAATCTTCAGCTGACCTTGCTCGATGAAGTCCGGCGTATAGTAGACGTCGGCCATGTTGGATGAATCGATCTTGAGGACGCGGAAGCCGATGTCCTTGTTCCATCCCTCGTGGCATTCATCTTTCAGAGTTTTCTTGCCTGCTCGACGGATGCGTTCCTTGCTAATTTCAGCGATAGTTTTGTAGCCTGCCTTGAAGGCCTCAGACTTTTCGTCGCACGGTTCAGGGAGCTGTACCATAATGAATTTGCGGTTGCCACCGTCTTCAGCGTTAAGTTCCATAACAGCATGCGCAGTTGATGATGACCCGGCGAAAAAGTCCAAAACTATAGAATCGGAATCAGATGCAATCTGAAGCATGCGTTTTAACGCAGCGACAGGTTTTGGCGTTGAGAACACTTCTGCTTTCCCAAAGAGGGAATTCACCTCTTTCTTTGCTTGCTGCGAGTGACCAACTTCTTTATTAGTCCACCATGTCCAAGGAACATATCCTTCTGTTTCTGACAAATATGTTTTTCTGCGCGGGACACCTTTCCCGTCTGCTCCAAACCAGAAACGACCTTCAGCCACTTGTTGCTTAAACACTTCTTCTACATTCTTCCAACAGCGGCCTTCAGGTGGAGAATATTCGGCACCACCTGAAGTGATAATTTTGTACATCTGATTCGGACGAAAGCCTTGAGCTGTAAAATCTGAAGACACCCATGGCCCTCTCGGATCATTGTCAGGGTTTTTATAGTTTGATTTTTGCTCATCAGATAGAGGCAATTTCTTGAAAGTTGACTTCGCATAATCTGAATTTTTGGCATAAACTAAAAAATACTCATGCGCCTGGCTGATAGCTGTTCTCATGTCAGGGGATGTACGTTTTTGCCATATGATATTGGCCATGAAGTTCTTCTCTCCAAAAACTTCATCGCAGAGCTTTAGAAGATTAGCAGCCTCTCCATCATCTATGCTTATAAACATGACTCCATCTTCTGCGAGTATGTTTCTCACCAATTTCAGCCTTCCGTACATAAGTGAAAGCCAGTCTGAATGAAACCGTCCATTGGCTTCAGTATTTGTAACTAGCCGATTACCAGCCACATCTTTTTGATTCGATTTTCTCAAAAACTCCTCTGAACTTTCAGCAAAGTCATCATCATAAATAAAATCACTACCTGTGTTATATGGTGGATCGATGTAAATCAACTTGACCTTGCCAAGATATGTCTCCTGAAGCAGCTTCAGCGCCTCCAGATTATCCCCCTCAATGAACAAGTTCTTTGTCGTATCAAAATCCACACTCTCTTCACGACACGGCCGAAGCGTCTTGGCAATCGGCGCATTAGCCGTCAGCAATGACTCACGCTTCCCCGGCCAGTTGAGGTGGTAGCGTTCCTGCGGACCTTCCACGATGGACTCGGATAACTCCTGCCGCAGCTGGTCGAAATCGACCGCAAACCTCAGCTTGCCGTCTTCGCTCTGGGCCTCGGTCACGCAACCGGGAAACATCTCACGAATGCGGGCTATGTTCTCCTGGGTCAGGTTCGGGGAGTGCATTTTCATCTTTTCCATATAAAACCT
>PCWT01000022.1:0-408 GCA_002796245.1 Gammaproteobacteria bacterium CG11_big_fil_rev_8_21_14_0_20_46_22
CTGAGAGTGAAATCCAGTTTTCCGTCTCCGACCAGATGCGCCAATACGCGATTCGCTTGAGCTAGCGACAGGGACTCATCTTCAAAGTTTGCCTGGCTCACTAAATCCTGTGGGAGTAAACTAAAAAAATGCGGCTTCATTGTTAAAGATTAATCAGGTGAGGACTTAAGGCAATGGCTTTTAAGATCAGCTTTTCGGCACCTAATCCGAAGGCAAACCAGTAAGGGAAAAAGTCCCAACGAATGAGCCCATGTAAATGATAATCCGACTCTGTGTAATCCCAGGGGATTTTGCCTATGATGAGTTTGATCAAAAAACCACCCACATATTCAACGACCCAAACCCCCAGGGCATAAAAAATTCCTCTGATGATCCAGGGCCAACCCAATATATGCGGGAGGATGGGTT
>PCWT01000022.1:458-9335 GCA_002796245.1 Gammaproteobacteria bacterium CG11_big_fil_rev_8_21_14_0_20_46_22
CAACGCCAGTGAACCTTCTTGAATCACCATGAATATAAAATTCATTATTAATCAACAAGTTAATTATTGTTTTAGTATTTCTGATCGTTCCTTGTTGTTCATTGCTTAGGATTCACCTATAATTATTTTGCACCCCCATAGCACCCCTGAAATGCCAAGGTTGACTAAAATGATTGCAGCAATAACAAACAGTTTGATTAAAACGTTAAAGCCAAGCAAAGAGCGCTATGACGTTCGTGATACGACGCTTAAAGGGTTTATGGTCCGGGTTTTTCCAAGCGGAAAAATGTCATATCGCTGTCAGTATACGCGAGGTAAGCATATTACCCTGGGTGACGTAAATGTATTAAAAGCAGCGGAAGCGCGGGATGAAGCGAAAAAGATTTTAGGTGACTATGCAAAAGGTATCGATCCAGCTCAGGTACGAAAAGAGGCCAGGTTGGCAAAAGAAGGCGTTATGACATTTAACCGGTTTTTAGATGAGGTTTATGAGCCGTGGTTAAACGTACATCGAGCCGATACGGCACACGACACGTTGAGAAGTTTGCGTAATAGCTTTAATCAGGTAATAGGTAATTTACCCTTAGATGAAATAGCGCCCATGATTTTAGAAAAGTGGCGAGTGAAACGATTTAAAGAAGATGGCGTCATGCCGAAAACGGTAAACCGGCAAGTCGCGTTGCTCAAAGCAGCGCTATCACGTGCAAAAAAATGGGGTTTTATTTCAGCGCATCCTTTGGCAGATTTTGAAATGGCAAAATCAACGGATACTTCAAGGGTTCGGTATTTGACTCAAGATGAATATAAACGGCTGCTGAAAGCGATTGATCGGTATGAACAACAGCTAGTGAAAGCACGAGAACGTGGCAACCAATGGCGAGAAGCGCGAGGTTATGAATTAATGCCGAATTTGTCTAAGCAGCGATTCGCCAGTGATTTAGCACCCAAGATTTTATTAAGCTTGGCATCGGGAATGCGTCAATGTGAGTTGAGACGCATTCGACGAGAAAAGCACATTTATTTTGCGCAGCAAGGATTAAATTTAACAAAAGAAGTGACTAAAACAAAGAAACCACGATTTATTCCGTTAGATGATCAAGCGTGGCAAGTGCTTATGGACTGGCTAGCTCAAACCAAAGCAACGATTGGCGAAAAGGGGCTGGTTTTCCCAGGAGAAGACGGCAAAAAACCATTTGATAACATGAAAAAGTCATGGAAGACGGTGCTTAAAATGGCTGAGATTGAAAACTTTACTTGGCATGATATGCGACATGATTATGCCTCACAATTGGTGATGGCGGGTGTTGATTTGAATACTGTCAGAGAGCTGCTCGGTCATGCTGATATTAAAATGACTTTGGTGTATGCGCATTTGGCACCAGAGCATAAGCGGAAGGCTATTGAGAAATTACAGCATCGTCGCAGTGGGTTATTAACAGATGAATAAGAGGTGGCAATATGGCAAAAAAATCTGAGTTAACGATTGAAGATAAGCATTATTCAGCTTTCTTGAAGGCCGCACAGTCAAAAATTGTTTCGACGCGCATTAGCATGGCTAAAGCGGCTTGCAAAGCGCAGATTGAGTTGTATTGGTGGTTTGGAGAGCAAATTGTCAAAGCGCAAGAACAGCATGGCTGGGGAAGATCGGTTGTTGAGCAGCTTGCTGTTGATATAAAGAAAAGCTTTAAAGGGACGACTAAAGGATTTTCACCCCAGAATTTATGGTATATGCGGCAATTTTATTTGGAGTACAAGGATTATCCAAATCTCCAACAAGTTGTTGGAGAAATTCCTTGGGGGCAAAACTTGCTTATATTGGCGCAGGTTAAGGATTACCAGGCTCGCGAGTATTATTTAAAATCTACACGTGATATGGGCTGGACACGTAATGTTTTGGAAGTACAAATTAAGTCTCAGGCCTATGAGCGCCATATTCTTGAGAAAAAAGATCATAATTTCCAGGCTGCTTTACCCGTTCATCTAGCTGAACAAGCAGACAAAGCGATGAAAAGCGTTTATATGCTCGATACGTTAGGATTAACCCAGCCGGTACTCGAAGCACAGCTTGAAGAAAGCATGGTGGGAAAAATTAAAGAAGTCATGCTGGAGTTAGGCTACGGCTTTGCTTTTATTGGTAATCAATACCGCATTGTTGCACCCGGCGGGACAGAGAATTTTATTGATTTGCTATTTTACAACAGACGCCTGCAATGCTTGATAGCGATAGAGCTAAAGACTGGCAAATTCAAGCCGGAATATGCTGGTAAAATGAATTACTACCTTAATTTGCTAGACGACTTTGTCAAAGAGCAATGGGAAAATCCTTCTATCGGTATTATTTTATGTACATCCAAAAATCATGTTGATGTGGAATATGCGTTACGCGGTGTTGACAAACCTGTCGGCGTTTCAGAGTTTACTTTATCACGCAGCCTCCCTAAAGCCTTGCGCGACAAATTGCCGGATGCAAAAGAAATTGAAAAAGAAATTTTAAGGCAGATGGATAAGCCTGACGAGACAGTTTAAGAAAGATGCTAGGCTGCATCTATAAAAACAGCCTCGAGCTGCGTGCACTTGAAGCAGCACCGTAACTTTAGGGTTACGATGTGCGTCCCTGGTGACTCATGATGAGTTGCTGTCCGGTGTTATTCTAAAGGCAAGAAGCTTTACAGGATAATGCTGTTTAACTAACCAGCTGTGTTAAACGGCTGGTATTTTCAATGTAATCATTGCCGAAGCTTCAGCTTAGCAATTGACTTTAACTTAGCCCACGACTTTTCGTGGCAACTCAACTTGGCGTATTAACGCTTTTTAACCGAAAAGGCCGTTTGCTCTCATCCGAAGACGCAGCGGCTTTTTTTATTTAACTCACTGTTTGGATCATACACTGGCCGGACAGATTCCTACTTATCGGCTTATCCAATAAGCCTGTCTAGTATTCGCTGCAATAGCAAACCACGTGCTGACGAAACAACTTGCTTAACAGATTTTATCTGACAAAGCGGTAGGTTTTCAGCCTCAGCCATTCTTAGACACTTTTGCAACTTCGTTGCCTGTATCAGCATTATTGCTGATGCAGAGTGTAACATCACTCACCTTTTGGCGATCAGTTTAGCTGATCATGAATGGTTGGTCAGTTGAGGTTGTTATCGGAGCGTCACGTTGAACATTGAAAATGTACAACGTGACGCTCCGCGCAGGAATATTTTTTCAAATTAAAAACAAAGCATTACGAATTAGGTCGTGGCGTGCAAGCCGCGTGCAAACAAAAACACAACACCAAGAGGAACAAACCTATGTCAAAGAAGCATGCTTTTAAAGGCTCATTCATCAATGTACTCAAGCATAATAAAGACGGTTCATTTAGAACACAAGACGACAGACGCAAAATCTTATTGGAAACAGCCGATACCTTATGGTCAATGGGTTACAAATTAGACGGGGCTAAATTCATTCGCACTCGCCATATTTATAAGCTGATTGACCACTGGAAAGCTAACGGTAATGAAGCAGGTACGCTTCGCAATAAAGCCGCCGCACTACGATGGCTGATGGAGAAGTTTAACAAAGCTGAAGTTGTACCGGACAACAAAACGCTAAAAATTCCTAAGCGGCAATACCTCACCAATAAAGACAAGTCACGAGATTTAACCAATGTTGATCTGGAGCAGATCAATAAGCCACTCAGAAAAATGAGCTTGCAGGGTCAAAAACTCTTTGGCTTGCGGGTTGAGGAAAGCCTCAAAATTCAGCCTCATGTAGCTGACTGTGGCGACAGGCTTTTTCTCAAGGCCAGTTGGACAAAAGGCGGCAGGGAGCGTTTTATTCCGATACGCACACAAGAACAGCGTCAGTGGCTAGATGAAGCAAAGGCCCTGGTGAAATATAAAGAGCAATCGCTCATTCCACCCGAGAAAAGTTATAAAACCTATCGCAATACAATCAACCAATATTTTAGACGAAAAGGCATTTGCAAAACACATGGGCTTCGCCATCAGTATGCGCAAACCCTTTATAAGGAATTAACCGGCTGGGAAAGCCCTGCCAAAGGTGGGCCATCACGCAAGCAACTATCACCAGAACAAAAGCTCATTGATAGAAATGCTCGTTTAGAACTTTCGGCCCTATTAGGCCATTGCAGAATTTCGATTGTGGCTCAGTATTGTGGTCAGTAGAACATTATGTGCAGCAGCTCAAGAAAAGCGAGATTTTATACAGGCTTAGCTAAAAATTACCGCACATAATATTTATCTTTCCTAGCATATTACGGCTGAGAAAACATATGTCTCACAACGTTCTCTGAGTAATGCCGGGCAATGTCAGCAATAAAGGCTGGAAAATCCACGTGTGCCTCATGGTCAGCGCGATCAGAAATGGTTCTAATCACAACAAACGGTATGTTATAGTCATGGCAAACCTGTGCAACCGCTGCGCCTTCCATCTCGACAGCTAGGGTTTTTGGCTGTTCGCGTAGAATAGCTTCTGTTCTTTCTGTGTCTGCAATAAACTGGTCGCCGCTGGCAATAACACCAAGGTGGCAACGCGGCGCTCTAATGCTGAACTTTTCTAATGCTGCTGTTGGAATTTTTGCTTCTGGTCGAGCAAGCAAGTCTTCAGCAGCGGCCGTGGCCTTTTTAATCAAAGCGTCATCTGCTTTAAAAAAAGTAATTCCGGTCAGCGGTACCTCATGCTTTGGAAATAGTGGTCGTGGATCCATGTCGTGTTGATACGCTTCACTGGAAATAACAATATCTCCGATATTAAGGTCAGGAGAGGCGGCACCTGCGACGCCTGTAAATATAAGCTGATCGACTTTAAATTCAGTAATAAGTGAAGTGGCTGTGGCGCTTGCTGCGACTTTACCCCAGCGTGAAAACACAAGGACTACGTCGGTGTCGTTAATTTTACCCTTATAATATTTTCGACTGCCATGCTCTGTTTCTTCGATGTCTGTCATTTGTTCACGAATAATATCGACTTCTTCCGGCATAGCGCCCATGATACCGATTGTCATAACCTTCCCCTTGCTTAGATAAATTTAAATGGATTGTATGAGACGCCGTAGTCGTAGGCATCAATACCTTCGCTTCGCTTCAGAAAATTCACTAGCAACTGTGCTGGATAAACAAAAAGTAAGGCATAAATAATTTCTAAAAAGTATGCGTCGAAAAAAATGTGCATGGTGGCTTTGATGTGGATAAACGGCGTGAAAGCAATCAGTACGGTTAATAAAATCAATATGAGCTCAGATATGCATGTTGATAAAATACTTCGTATCCAAAACACACGCCCTTTTGCAAATATCTTCCATTTGGATATAAAGTACACATTAAGCAGGCCCGCAATAGCATTTGATATAATCCCGCCAAAAACAAACAGCCAGATGTGTCCTAAAATATCGGTATATTCGTTTTGGTACTGTCCAATACCTGATGAACTTAGGTGAATTACTGAGGTAATTAAAATAGCAAATAAAGCTTCGCAGATCAGCCCATACCATACCAACTTCATTGCGATTTTCCAGCCATAGACTTCACAGGTGACATCACCAATAATGTAAGTCAGCGGGAAAAGTATTGTTGCTCCTGATTCGATGAGGCCAAAGAAATAAGCAAATTTGAAAGCCACTACATCTGCTGAAATGCTGACAGTCATATAGGCCATAGCTAAAAGAAGAATAAACTTTGAGTTAAGCCTAAGTGGTTTATTATTCGGTATCATGTTCACCTCCTTTACTTAAGTCAGCAAACATTTGTTTTATAATTTTTTCGTATTGCTTTTTTGCTTCCTCGAGATTGGAAGATTTCTTAATAAGAATATCCGCCGCGCATAGGAAGCCAAGTTTTATGCAGTCTGTAGGGTGAAATTTTTCAATGAGCATTGAATCATCGATAAGCTCTTTCAGGGGGACTTCACGCAAATTAAGCTTACTTACGGCTTGATAGGTAATTTGAGTACCTTTATCAAAGTTAGCCTCGTCCTTAACTTTCACTATCTTACACGGATAGCGGTTTTTTATGCTTTCAACAGAATAATAGAATCTATTTTTTAACCTATCTAACAAACTCTTCATGAGAGCTACCTCCTAAGCGAAAATTGGCAGTCGGTTATGATGCCGACTATCTGCATATCCTCCGTATACTCGCTTTTTTTATAGGTTTTATTGTTTGCGGGTACTAAAAACGCAATCTCGTTTTCAATAGAAAATTTCCTGACAATTAAGGCGTTAAACTGTTTTACAAAGGCTAAAACAATATCGCCACTATTGGGTTGATAGTTTTTATCATGACAAATAAAGATAGTCGCGCTTGCCGGTATAGTAGGCTCCATCGCTTCGTCTGGCATTAGCATTGCAAACGTATCTTTTGCGCCGTCTTTTAAGGCTACCCATTCGTTAGGCTCAATGTTATCCAGCGGCTTTCCTTCTAAAACTTCACAGATTTGCTTGCTGTGTAGCAGCGGGACCTGTTTGTAAGCCTTCAATAATTGATATTTGGGGTCGTCTGCAATAAACATTGCGCCTTCGCCGGTTGCAAGCCAGCGGGTATTGAGCCCAAGAGCAGTCGCAATTTCAAATGTAAATCGAGAAGCTTTTGTGTCGCTTGTGCATAGGAACTGAATGACTTGCGGCTTTACATCAATAGCTCTGGCTAGGTCAGCCTTACGTGTACCTGTCATTTCAAGCGCATAAACCAATCGTTCTGAGAGGTTATTGAGTGTCTGCTTTTTATCGTCCATGCCTTGTATTTTATAGAAAAGTTGTGAAAAATCCATTAATTTTTATAAAAAACAATAAATTATAAAATTTTCTTTTATTTATAAAGAATTCTTGCTTTTTTAGAAAAATAGGGCTAACCTAACACGTAAACACTCTCCCAGCCATAAATTAGGTCGGATAATAGCGGAAGAATGATGAGAGTGATTTTAGGCGACTTGCTAGCACTGGTACTGCCAGCAAGTCTGTTATGAGGTAATGAAGTAATGATCCTGCATACCTCGAGCCAAATCATAACATAATAAATGGAATTCGAGCCAACAGATTCTTCATTGCCTCGCCTTAATAAGAGGTGTGCATGATGCAAACTATTCAAACCAATCAAACAGAGTTAGTTGAGGTTTTAACACTTCAATTTAAGATTTTTGTTTTTCAAAAACTCATAGCACTTACACCTTATCTTTATGTGAATTTTCTACCACCCTCAAGTAACAGGCTTGCTGCTAGCCTTCTTGGAAAAGCAGTGGAATCAGGCGCGTCCAGTATGCCCGCTGGACGTTTCGCCTGGTTTTCATCAGTCATTAAAAAGGAGATCAAATCATGCTAGTACTGACACGAAAACTCGGTGAGGCCATTATCGTCAATGGCGACATAATTTACACCATTCTCAGCATCAAAAACAACCAGGTAAGAATCGGTGTTGAAGCACCGAAAGATATCAGCGTGAATCGACAAGAGGTTCAAGGAAAATTGAAGGCAGAAAAAAAGAGCCTGAATCGCACTAGATAACTGCTAAACGATTTTATCATGATAGAACAAGGGGGTCGTATGTTGACATTAAATTCAATTTCACAAGCTCGTGATACTTATCTTGAATTTCTTCACCAAGAAAAGAACATGCATAAAATATGGCATAATCCACTGCTAATTGCCTGTGAGAATGCCGAACTAAGCTTTGAAGATTGCCGGTTCTTATTTTCTCAGTATTATTATTTTTCTAAACACTTTACACGATTGCTGGGTGCTGCCCTTATGAATAGTGAGCAAGATAAGCATCGTGCAATGCTGGTTGAAAACTTATGGGAAGAATCCGGTGAGCAGGATTTAGAAAATAGACATTCTGAAATTTATAAACGTTTTTTGTGTAATAGCTTGCAGGTTGAGAATGTAGAACAGATTGAGTTTGAGCCATTTACAAAGCTATTTATCCATGAGTACATTGCACTTTGTCAAAAAAATGAGGCTGACAGTTGTGCAGCGATTCTTGCGTTTGCAACCGAAGCAATTGTGCCGAGGCTATATCAAGTATTCAAGAAAACCTTATTAGGTGTTGGGTTAGCCGAAAATGACTTGCTATTTTTTAATATTCATATCGAATGCGATGATGCGCATGCAGCCACCTTGGAAGCAATGGCGATGTCTTATATTGATCAACCTTTTAGTCTGGAGCGATGCCAGCACGCTATCAGGCAAGCACTTGATTTGCGAGATCAGTTTTTTAGTCAGCTTTATCAAGCCATGATTAATCGTCGTTTGTTGAAACTATTACAACCGCTGGTTAAGCACTCGGAATTTGCAGATGCCAAAGCCATTTATCAACATGGCAACGATAAATTAACGCCGCTTTACAGCAATAAAAGTGAATCGTCTAGCCTGCTATTTTCAGTGGGGCGTTATGATTATCCAAGCCATGTGCTTGACCCGCGTTTGCTTAAAATTCCTGTGGGTTGTCATAACGAAAGGCATGCTCATGCACATGAGTCGGTGTTTTATATCGCCCAAGGACAAGCAGAAGTTCATATTGATGACTGCGTGTTATCTGCCTCTAAGGGTGAGGTTGTCTATGTCCCGCGATGGCTGGAGCATCAAACTCACAATATTGGTAAAGAAGAGCTGATTATTTTTGCTATCACTGATTACAAGCTAACTCGACATTTTTCAGGTAATTCTGAGGCTTCTTATCGAAAGGCGCCTGAAAATGTTTTTCAAGATGTGACTGTATGATTTTCAAGGAGATTCGCTATGATAGATGGAACACTGTATTTAACGCAACGTGAACAGCAAGTGATGGGGCTAACAACACAAGGCTTATCCAGCAAAGAGATTGCCAAAAAGCTGAATATTGATTTTTCAACGGTAGAGCAGTATTTGTTTCGCGTGAG
>PCWT01000022.1:9341-9728 GCA_002796245.1 Gammaproteobacteria bacterium CG11_big_fil_rev_8_21_14_0_20_46_22
ATCATAAGAAAGTATATTTTCAAAACGATCAAATTGACCCTGTAACACAGACTGACCTAGCGAGTGTAGATGGGTTAGTGCAAAACGCATGGGTAAAGAGCCAACGCTGATTCGTTTTATGCCAGCTTGCTGAGTCTTGCTGTAATCCAAATTTTCACCACCCAAAATATTAATGGGGCATGATAAAGTTTGCGTGAAGTTTGAAAGCGTTCCAAAATCATTTAAACCTGGAATAAATAAACCGTCTGCGCCAGCAGCTTCATAAACTTTAAGACGTTTTAAGGCTTCAGCTTCTCGGTTATCAAAATCAATATGCCTTGCCCAATATACATCGGTGCGCGCATTAATAAAGAGCTTTTTATTACTTTGCTTAATATGATCTTTAAT
>PCWT01000022.1:9745-12908 GCA_002796245.1 Gammaproteobacteria bacterium CG11_big_fil_rev_8_21_14_0_20_46_22
AGTGAAGTAATTTCTGTGTGTCTTTGGTAAAGCCTGCTTCAAAATCAACGCTTAGGGGTATTTTAATTGTTGCAGTGATACGTTTTATCACATCAAGCAATGTCTCGAAAGGTAGTTGTTCACCGTCAGGATAGCCGAATGATACAGCAATCGCGGCACTACTCGTTGCAATGGCAGGTGCACCCGCTTGCTCAAAAATGGCGGCACTCGCCGCATCCCATGCGTTTAAAAGAATTAATGGCGAGTCTTGTTGGTGAAGCTTGAAAAACTGTTCAGCTTGTTTTGCTTGGCTTTTTTGTTGAGTCATCACAATACCTTTTAATCTTTGCTAAGGTCTTTGCATCAGGTTGCCATTGGTAGAGCTTCAAATCAACTTTTCCATAAAGCACGGGCACATTTTCTTGCACCAAGCAGCGGGTTTGTTCCTCAAACCGCCAATCAGTAGGGTTGAGTGCGATTTTTCCTTGCGCGTTAATCACGCGATACCAAGGAAGGGATAGCTGGGGCGCGAGTCGCCTACGATGAAACAAGGCATAACTGACCTGTCGTGCATAACGAGGCTTGCCGATTAATTTGGCAATTTGACCATAGGTGGCTACTTGGCCTTTAGGAATCATTGAAACCACTTGCCAGACTTGGCGATACAATGACAGTTTGGACTCTGCATCGTCTGTCATTTCTTGCCGTGTCCTTGGTACGCACATAATACACGTTGAGCTAATAAGCCACCAAACGGATGATATTTTTTAGCTAGCTTCATCACAGCTTCTTTGCTGAGTAGCTCAGGCTTGTTTAACCACCAGGTAAAGGCTTTTCTAACGGCTAAGTCACCTGCTGGAATAATTTCAAATCGACGGAAGTATTTAAGCAAAAGCCAATCGCTTGTCCACTGGCCTATACCGTGAATAGCTGTTAATGCTGTTTGCAACGGTTCATTGTCGAGTAAATTTAAGCGGCCTTCGTCAATGCTAAGCAGCCACTCGGCTGATTCGATGATGGCTTTAGCTTTTGTACGGCTTAACTTCATCGCAAGCAACTGCTCAAAACGCTCGTCTGTTTTAGACGACAGGAATTGTTTGGCTGTGGGGTAAGCATAATGAGTTTGGTTATTGACCTTAACGGATTCGCCAAAGGTCGTGACAAAGTTTTTGCGAGCCTGGTTTGCCGCACTGACCGCAATTTGTTGACCTAAAACCGTTTGCACAATACCTTCAAAAAGATGGGTGTAGCTCGGCAAGTAAGCACTTAAATACGATAAAATAGCTTGCTCATGTTTTTGAGCAAGCTTTAATGTGCTAATTTGAGCGGGTAAAGGGTCATCCAGGCCAAGCAGTTTGGCTAGCTTGGTTTTCAGTTCCTTGCTTTCTTTGGCGTTCGTGGTTGAGGCTTCAACAAGCAAACATTTGCCTGGTTTGATTGTTGCAATCAGTGGTTTTTCATTATCGAGTGTGATGACTTTGTACCAGCAATTATCAATGATTTGGTTGGCTGGGTCGTCCTCAGATCGTCTAATCAATGACAGGGTGCTTTCAAAGCTAAAGCTTTCAGGGAAGGTAAGATAAGTTCGCTTCATATTATACGGCTGATTCGTTTGTTACTGACTCAATATCAGTTTGCGTATTCAGCGGGGTAAACCACGCAATCACGCCGCCTGTTGTCATGACGACGCTACTCAGTAAAATAATCATTTGCATATTACCATGATGTTGCAAAACCCAGCCACCGAAAATAGAGGCAATGGGAATCATCATGTAACTAATTAAGCGAGTAATGGCGACGGTTCGGCCCAAGTATTCACTGGGTACGACCCGTTGTCGCAATGTAAAGTACGTCACGATAATAACGGAATTAAAAGCTGCTACGACACCCCAAGCTAAACCCGCTGTCACACCACTTCTGGCCAGTAAAAGTAATAACGTTGATAAACCCGCACCAATCGTGCAGCACACAATAATGCGGCCTTTTGCTAAATGTTTTCCGATGCGAGGGGCAACAAGCGAACCAATGATGGCGCCGATGCCGGAAACTGCAATCGCAACCCCAACGTGCACAGGGGTGAGCTTAAGAATTTTGACTAAGAAGAAAATAAAGTTGGCATAAAAGACTTGAATGGCAAAGTTAGAACATAAAAACAAAAAACAACCGTATTTAATGACGGCATTTTTCCACGCATAGTGCATACCCTCTTTGAGATCAATAAAAATAGATTGCAGTGTAATGCCTCTGTGAGGTGCCGCTTTAGCGCGCTTGGTAATCAAGGTAATTAAAATGGCGGATAATGCAAAAGAAGCCGCATTAATATAAATGGCATTTAAAGCGCCAAGAATAGCGATAAGCCCTCCGCTTGCGAGTGGGCCGAGCAAGCTAATAAGGTTATCTGAACTCGTCAAATAGGAATTAGCCTTTGATAATGAATCCCGCTCTACAATTTCAGGAATAAAGCTTTGAAAAGCCGGATGGTAGACTGAGCTTAAAGCCGCAATAGCAAAGACTAAGGGATATATTGGCCAAATGACTGAGCTTAAAAAGGTTTGTTGCAGGGCAAGACAGAGTGTTGCAATCGCTGCAAACCAATCCCCATACATCATCATCTTTCGACGGTTTACCCGATCGGCTATCACGCCACCAAATGGGGTGACGACAATAAAGGGTAAGAAAGTTAACGCATACGCAATAGACATCGCAAGCGCAGAATGCGTCAAGTGAAAAATTAAAATAGGAATCGCTAAACGATATAACCAGTCACCAACGGTTGATAAAAAATAAGCAGTCAATAATAGCCGATAGTTTTTGTTAATAAGCGTCATGAGTTCCCTTTCCACAGTAATCACAGTCAATTTGGCGTTGCCAAACTTCTGCTGGCTTAACCTGCATTGTATCAAAATCTACCGATAATAGCTTATTGGTCGCGACGGGTTTGGCAATATTTGTCACAATGCGTACAAATTCAGCCACAACAAAACTCGTGATAGCTGAAACCAAAGGCACGATGGCAGGTGCCGGTTGGGATTCAGCAGCATCCGCCGCGCTTTCGGCTTGTAACAGATTAGCTGAATCACCACTTTTGGCTTCAACACAGGTTTTCCAGCAGTGAATACAGCCGGATTGGCCTGGTATCACGCTGCAATAAACGGCGCGTTGAGTATCAAGGCCGCCATTGATA
>PCWT01000022.1:12919-19008 GCA_002796245.1 Gammaproteobacteria bacterium CG11_big_fil_rev_8_21_14_0_20_46_22
TTTGGGTTTGTCAGCCACACAAATGACTATCTCGCGTCCTTCGAGCAGTCGCTCAATGTCTGCTGCGCCACTGATACGGTGGTTAATAAAGTCAACATCAAGTTGGCTGCAAAATTGTTTGATACGTTGTTCGGCGGCTTCGGTTTTAAGTTGACCGATGTTATCTTCCCCATAGAGAATTTGGCGATTGAGATTGGTTAAATCAATTTTATCGAAATCAACTGCACGGATATCCGTCGCGCCAAGTGCGACGAGATCATATAAAATGTGAGAACCTAACCCACCCAATCCCAGTAATAAAATTCTTGCCTGTTTAATTTTAGCTTGAGCGCCATATTTGTTATCGCTTAGACGACAATACGAATTAAAAAAATCCAAGTTACGATGCCATCGTTCAAGGTCGTAATCAGTTAATATTTTTGATGGAGCTGTATCGCTTTTTTCCAGTAAATATTGTTCATCAAGATCACAAATAACATCGGTCAGGTTTTCTTCGCTGGCTTCAGGAAATTGCGTAATCAGCTTTTCTGAAATCGCTTTTACTGTATGTTGTCCGTCAAGCAGTTCAAACGTAGCTTTAAAAACTCCGTTATCATCGGGAATGGTAATGAAATAGCCGTTGCTTCGGATAAAAATTTTATTAGGCTGGTAAAATACTTGTACCGTTGGTTTGAATTTTATTGGGCTATTTAACATAAGCATATTCTCAAACGAATCAATTTTTTTTGAGGGAAAAAGTTGTTTGCCTCTTTTTTGCAAGAGGCAAACAACAGGTGGGCAATTAACCCACGCCAACTAGACCAGCGTTGCTAGCCATTTGTTTATGCAATTTAATCTTCATGATGATTTCCTCTTGATTGATTAAAGTGAAATAACTGGCTGAAATCCATTAAAGCCCCCTGTTGCACTATTGCGATAGTGCAATATCAAAGTACAGCGATAGCATGATATCGTCTAGTCCTGAAAAACTTAGTATTGTGAGTGTTGAAAGAAAAATCATTGTGATTGAATCTGTGAGCCTGTGGGCAAGAAGCCAAAGCGTGTGATTTAAGTTGTGGGTAACTTGGCACAAGTTATCCATCAGCTTAATCACACACCCCGAAGGGCTTTGGCTGGTCTGAAAGACTTGTCCGTAGGGTCATAGATTTTTAGAAAGCGTCACTGGGGAAGCCACCATGCTTCCCACCCCTTGTTGATCGACGTTCATGCCTCAAGACCGTGACTTGAACACTATAGGTTGCTTGTGATTATTTTTCAAATTTGCATGCGATTTTGTCCGGCTCTTAGATAAAAAAATTGAATATTTGTGTAAAATTAAATCGATATTTATCAGTGGCTTGCAAAAAACCCTCCAAAAATCCTAATTTTTTCGCTCAAAATTATTGCAATTTTAGGCATTCTTGTGCTATAATGCCTACATATTTCGAGGTCTAACAATAAAAGACCTAAACCCCCAAAATAGTTTATTTATCACGCAAAGCAGTAAGCTTTGTGTTTATCTTTCAATGGATTGTTCTGAAAAAAATAAAACGAAGGAATGCACCGCATGAAAACCAATAAAAAACGACCAAAAGAAAAACATCCTGTACATAATGATTTATCAGTATGGGGTAACTTATCGCGGCTAGAAACGGCCTTATCACTAAGCTTTTCATCATCAGGCTATGCGCTGGCTGAATTTGAAGCCTATGGCCTTAAACTTTCACGAGGCGGCACACGCCAGGTGGTTTGGCCGGATAAGTATAAAAAACTAGATACTCTGATTGGCAACTTAATTCGAACTAAGCCAGCCTGGGGTAAAGCAGTTAAAGACTACTACACTTCAGGCATTGCTAAAAACAAAGTGCGGATGATTGCGGCAAAACAGCGCGTCAGTAAATCGACTTTCCATGATCGCTTGCAGCACGGGCGAGATTGGATTAACGATGAGATGAAGGTTTTGCATTAAAACTTTGTCTTATTTTTAATATATGCCGCTTTTTAGCGGTCTTTTACTTATAAAACTTGCTTCATGATTGAAGCCATTAAACTATAACTATTGCAAGTGTTTTACGCTTGCACTTAGTATTTAACTGGCAAGGCGCTTCTTTAGTGAAGCGCTTTGTTTTTGAGGTTGTTGCGATATTAATGTGGCATTTTATTCTTAGCCAGGTGATAGCATTATAAGTAAACCTCCAGTAATGATATACAATCCCGTTCATTTTAAAATGGCCTGGGGTTAATTTTACATTTCAACTTGTGTCTGTGGCTTTTGCTATAGGCTGTTCAACTATAATTTCTTGCTGACACATCTGTGTCTAGCAAGTCATTTTTTTATCTTCATATCACCGAAATATTCTTAACAACAAATATTATGAGGATTTTTCTATGAACGAAAAGAACCAATCACGCGCTTTAAACGAAAAAGCTGCGGCGCAATATATCGGCATGTCAGTATCCTATTTGCGCAAAGACCGTATGGATGGCCTGGTCGGTCAAAGAACACCTGGCCCGCGTTATGCGAAGTTGGGTAAGCGTGTTATTTATTTGCGCGATGATTTGGATGCTTGGCTTGAGCAGCATCTTGTGCAGCGTAGGCTTGATGGCTAGCAGCTGGGTGTTGATGGGTTGGTCAGGGTGGTGTAATGGATTGGCACCCCCTGAGCACCCCCAGGAAGCTGTTAAATAAGTGCGTTGTTGTAACCGCTTGAAAAATTGGTGGCTATGGTTGGACTTGAACCAACGACCCCAGCATTATGAATGCTGTGCTCTAACCAACTGAGCTACATAGCCACGAAAGCGCGCATTTTGGCGTGAAGCCCCTACCTTGTCAAGACCTTGATTGTCCTTTATAATTGCGCCCGCTTGGCTAGATCCTGGCCAAGTGACAATGTGTTTAATCCTTGCTTGTCGTGAGATATCGGCAGGCTTTAACCGTAAGGAGAGTCCTATGCGCCATTATGAGGTGGTGTTTTTAGTGCACCCTGATCAAAGTGAGCAGGTTCCAGGTATGGTCGAGCGCTTCACGCAAACGATCGAAGCAGACGGCGGTAAAGTTCACCGTCAAGAAGATTGGGGCCGTCGTCAGTTGGCATACCCTATCGAAAAAATCCACAAAGCACACTACGTGATGTTAAACATCGAGTGCAACCCTGCCTTGGTGGATGAATTGCAATCAAATTTCCGCTTTAACGATGCGGTGATTCGCCACGTGGTGTTAAACCGCAGTGAAGCAGTCACTGAAAAATCCAGCATACTGAAGCAAAAAGAGAAGGAGGAGCGATAATGTCTAGTCGCCGTAAACAATGTTATTTTGCTTCAAAAGGCATTAAAGAAATCGATTACAAAGATGTCGATTTGTTGAAAAAATTTATCACTGAAACAGGCAAAATCGTACCGAGCCGTATTACTGGCACGTCAGCGAAATATCAACGTCAGTTAACACGCGCAATTAAATTGGCGCGCGTGCTTTCGTTGTTGCCTTACTGTGACAAACATAAATAGTTAAGCAAAAAGATGATAGCGCGTCGTTTCGCACAATACTTATTAAAAAGCCGTCTGCATGCTGTGATGCTGGCTGTGATTTTCGCCATTGTTCCATTTTTTTCTTGGGTCAGTGCGGTCATCGTAGCCTTGGTCACATTAAGAAAAGGCATAAGGGAAGGCTTTTTGGTGTTGATGTGGAGCTTGCTGCCAGCTGTGGTGACAATGGTTGTCGCTCACCAATGGTTGTTTGGTGTGCACGCCATATTCGGCTCTGCCTTGGCGTGGCTTTTGGCCAGTGTTTTTCTTCGCAGGCCAAATTGGCGCGACCTCATTATCTTGGCGACCTTCATTGCTGTGATCGCGGTGTTGCTGTTTCATTGGTTGATGCCTGATGCTCATGCTTGGTGGGTCAGTCTTTTGAAGGGCAATGCAAAGCCTATTGAAGGAACGCTTAAGATGACGGCTCAAGAAGAGAGCAGGGTGGCTGAGGCGGCTGATAGGCTGGCTTATTTTGCTGTAGGTCTCAATGCGGCTTATTTGGCGTTGAGTACTTTGGTTGAGCTTTGGTTCGCACGAATCGTTGATAAGCTGCTGCCAAAGCCTGTGCAAGCCGATACCGAGAAAACCGAGCTTCGCATGCCATTTTGGTTTGCGGCACTGGCTGTCTTGGTGGTTTTGGGTGCGACGTTTAAATTGCGCTGGCTTTACGATTACCTGCCACTGGTAGGGCTGCCATTCTTTGTGGCAGGCTTGTCAGGTTTAGTGCGTTTTTTGCTAAAGCGTTTTTCGCCCTTGACTGTGCTATTTATCTTTATTGTTTTATTTATTGTTATCATGTTTATACCAGTGATTGCTGCGTCAATTGCTGTGTATGCCCTACTTGATAGCCTAATTGATTTACGCCGGTTCAAAGCCGGGAAATAGGAGAGAGTGATGGAAGTTATATTATTAGAACGTATCCGTAGCTTGGGTAAAGTTGGCGATCGCGTCAATGTTAAATCTGGTTACGCACGTAATTTTTTAGTGCCAGAACAGAAAGCGGTCTTGGCGACTAAAGAAAACATCGAGATGTTTGAAGCGCGCCGTGCTGAGCTTGAGCAAGCAGCGCAGGAAATGTTGGACAAGGCTCAGGCGCGTGCAAAAGCGTTTGAAGGCTTGGAGATTAAGATCGCGCGTAAAGCGGCTGAAGACGGCAAGTTGTTTGGTTCGGTCACTGTTTACAACGTGATCGATGCGATTAAAGCCGCCGGCGTTGAAATTGAGCGTCGTGAGCTGACGATGCCAGAACAGCAAGTGCGAAGCCTTGGCGAATACGAACTTCACATTGAGTTGCACTCAGATGTGGTCGTGCCGATGACTTTAACGGTCGAAGCTGAGTAAAGCTGCTACCATTCGGGGCGTCTTTAGCGTTCTTTAGTGGAATGTTAGGGTCGCCCTTATTTTTTTCTCATTTTATTCTCATTTCTTCTCGCAACTTCTTCATTGTTTGTTTATACTGAGCATCACCCTTCAAGTCTTATCTAATTTTCTGTTTTTTCCGTGGCGCATTGTGCGCTTTTTTTAATCTTGAAAAGGAGAGCTTATGCTACTGTTAACAAGGAAAATCAATGAGTCGATTTTAATCGGCGATAATATACGCGTGACCATTAAAGGCGTGAACGATAAGCGTGTGCGCATCGGTGTGCTAGCACCCGATAATATGCCTGTGCACCGTGAAGAAGTCTATTCACGTTTGAAACGAGAACAAGAAAGAGACTAAGTGATGCGCGTGCTGATAATAAGTAGAACAGCGGCACGGACTTGCCGCATTTTTTTATTCTTTCCTCGGGTCGCTTTCGTCGATCAAATATTTCACCACATCCACATGACCATTTTGTGTCGCATAGAGAATGGGTGTGTCGCCTGATTTTGTCGGGTCTTCAATTTTTGCGCCGTTTTCGACTAGCAATTTCACCATAGGCAAATCGCCTTTGTACGCTGCCCAGTGTAGCGGAGCTAAGCCTTCAAAGCTGTGATGATTCACATTCCCACCCAGGGCAATTAAACGTTTGGCAATGTCGTAGTGGCCAAGGTAAATTGACCAGCATAAAGGCGTATCGCCCTCGTTATCTTGCACTTCAAGGTCAGCGTTTTTTTCAAGTAAATAGTCGATGATATCGGTGTGCTGATTATGCACTGCCCAATGCAGTGGGTATTGGTGTTTGCGATTTTTAACTTCAGTTTTTGCACCGTGTTCAATTAATAATTGAACCATGTCTAGAAAACCTTCTCGGCAGGCGATGTGTAGGGGGGTATTATCGTAAAAATCGGGCTGATTTAGCGCGGTACCCTCGTGAAGGTGGAGGTCGGCACCCGACTCAATGGCAGATTTTGCCGCATTGATGTCGTTAGTTTTAGCCGCTTCGAAGAGTTTTTTGTTAAGCGCCTGCTTTTTTTTGTTTTGTTCAGCTTGGGCCAGTAGTTTAGCTGTTGAGTTAGCCATGCAATAGCTCCTTCCGTCATTCTGGGCAGGATATTGAAGTTTGGGCGTGAATGCAAGTGGTTCAATATACGGGGGTGCGATTAAAAGTGTAGGTTTTCATGCCGCTTTTCTTTCTTCCCAATAATCATTCCACTGTCCATTG
>PCWT01000023.1:0-4198 GCA_002796245.1 Gammaproteobacteria bacterium CG11_big_fil_rev_8_21_14_0_20_46_22
CTATGTAGTAGTAGAATCAAGTGCTTATCTTAAAGCACTCGAGACTGTCGCACTACCAAATAGAATTCACCCTACGTTAAAGTGCCCCTTCTTTTGGGGTAGAGCCAAAAATAACGGAAAAATACTCCTTTGTTTTATCGAATTTGTTTGATATTTTGCTGGCTGGATTATTATTAAAGGTGCTTTTAATGGTACAAATGACACCTGAAAAAAAACAAAAAATTGTTGAAACCCTTAATGAAAAAAAGGCTATTTCACCATGCCCTCGATGTAGAAATAACAATTTTACGCTTATGGATGGCTACTTTAACCAAGTAATTCAGCAAGGGGTAAGTAATATTCAATTAAGCGGACCCGCTATACCTTCTGTTATAGTTGTCTGTAATAAATGCGGATATATGAGCCAGCATGCTCTTGGAGTTTTGGGTTTAATGCCACCCAAAAAGGACGGTGGTGATAATGATTCAAAATAACGAAGCCTATAAGTCTGATGGAGTTCTTGGCACTGGTGATTCTCCTGAATCTCGAGAAACGTTAAAGCATGCAGTAACTTACTATGAGAATTTGGATCAAAAAGTAATTACAATTACTGAGGACAAATTGAAGTTAATACTTATAGGGAGCTTTAAAAAACTGGAAGATAAAAAAACCTGGATTACCCCTTTTGGTATATTTATTGCCATTTTGCTTGTTTTTCTTACTACAGAAAATTTTAGAAACTTCTTATCTATACCCGCCCCAGCTTGGCAAGCTGCGTGTTATATAGCGTTAGTTGTATTTTTTTGTTGGATGCTTTGGTCTGTTGTGAAGGTGTTTTTGAATTGGAAAGTATCTATTGCTAGCGTAATTAATGAAATAAAAAATGACAAAGAGTAAGGAGCATGTTTTTTGCTGTATTTTTCATTTTGATATAAAAAAACATGTGTTTAGTATTATTTATATTTGGTTAGAGTATTTTTTAATTTTATTTATTATGCTGCTAAAATTAGGCTGTTCGCCAAAATAAATCGCCGATTTCTTCTCAAATTCTTTTGCATATAGTTCCAGTATTTCTTTATCAGATAACAGAAAAGCTTCATTTTTACTAATATCTTTTTCATCGGCTGAGCGGAAGCGTTTTGCTTTGTGTAATTGATATTCATCGGTGCCGATAAAATCTAAAACGCGCTGTTGTTTTAATAGCTGATAAACATCATAGTAATGCCGTAGAAAATTAATTGGCATGGTTTTGTTTTTCTGTTGCAGGCGATATTTAGTTGAGATGGTTTGTAGTTTTTCTACGAAAGTATACTCAGGGCAGTAGCATTTTACTTGTTTGGCGCGATTATCAATCACATCAATATTGAGCGCCAGTGCTTTGTCTAATGCCCATGAGCTAATGTTACAAGGAATATTGGGTGTGGTTTGATCAAAGCCTAACTCTAAAACAATACCAGGCTTTAAAGCATCAATTGTAGAAAAATGTGAATGATATTCGCCACGTATACCCGCGCTACGCATTTTTTGTGGCTCATCAAAGTTGTGATCACGGGTAAATTGCATATTGGCAATATTGAGCTGATCAGCAATGGTGTTGAAGAAATTTTCTCTACCTTTGATGTGAGCAGGTTTGTTGTGGTTTTTACCGGTTTTAATATTAGCGGATTTACCAGGATGAATTTGAATATCGATATCTTCACTGAAGCGCTCAATGATATTAAATCCCTTTGATAAAGATGTGCCGCCTTTTAATTCAAAATCGAAGCCTTGCTGTTGCAGGCCCCATAAACAGTGCATAAGCCAGTAGTCTTTTTCAACAATCGAAGGAATCACTCGTTTTTCTTTAGCCACAACTTCAAATAATTGTTTAACGTCAGGCAGTGCATGTAAAAATGGCATTAGGCTAACTCCGCAAAGAATTTTTTCGTGGCAACCTTGCCATATTGCTTTGCGCATCCTGCGGCTTGTTTTAATAGGTCATCTGATAGTTTGTTTTTTATTTTCGCCTTTAAAGCTTCAACGTTTTCATCGGCTAATTCATTTAGATTGTTAAGTAGGTCAACAAGAAGAAAAGCTGGCGTTAATTTTTTAGGAAAGCCGCGAGCAGGGCGGCGAAAATCAAATGCTTTATTGCCTAACTTGAAAACGCCATGTCGTTTGTAATTATAAACGACAGTACGGTTGTAAAGCTGGGTTAATCCTAAGCCGAGTGAGTTATAATCATTCCATGATAATAATAAGAAATCATCATCGCGTAGAAAGGCCTTTACTAAATCTTTATCATTTGGTGGTAGATGACCAAAACGAGAGGCTTTGGGCGCGTAATATAAACCCGGTGCGACTTTTTCTAATAAACCCTCAACAGATAAACGCATTAAGTCACGATCCACGGCTTTTGAATAGGGTGCTAAGTCTTCTCGTCGGTAGACGTGACCAGATTTTAAATGATGGGCTAACTTCTCAAAGCTTCGTGTATACATGAGTGTTATATTATCCTTTGATTAGTATTTATGCAAGTATTTTTAGTAAAAATTCATGCATTAATGACATGGAGAATGATTGTTTTAAGTGTTTAAAATGACCTTAAAGGGGGCTGAAAAACGCCAAACAACACTAAGAAACCTTAATTGTAACTATCTGATTATAAAGAGCTTAAAGTTGCATGAAAGGTGGTGAAAACATTGATGTGAAAAATGATATTTCTTTTAATATTCAAGTGGTTAGGAGTGTCGGCGCAAAAGACTTAAAATCCCTCGAGTGTATAACTCGTGCCGGTTCGACTTCGGCCCCGGGCACCATTTTCACCTTTAAATCAGTGGGTTACGAGCGCCGCTCAGTTTCATCTTTTTTCTTTATTCTATGCTTCAAATATCGCTTGCGGGGCTTTTGCGGGAGTCGCTGTGGGGGATTTTTGATCCCGCATTTTTGAGCACTTTTGTATCATCTTGAATTTAAAGTGCAAGCTTAAGGGTAAAAAAACACACGTAAAGGATTTTCAATCCCTCGGGGGTAGTGTGATTTTTTCTTGAAGTGTTGTTAGCCCCACTAGTTTAACCTCGCAGTTTTAATGCAGTGCGGTCAAAACGTCGATTTGCCTACGTCGCCATGGTTATGGGGTTAACGTTTTGATGTTAGCATCAAGAAAAATGACGTTGCAAGACTTTAAAAATCGTCTTTACTAAAATTAGGAATGAGCAGCTTTGTCCATATGAAACTGCTCGTTCCTGTGGTCATCTAATTTAATAACCAATCACGTTGTGCTTTTGACAAGCGTTTATCAGCAACAAGTTGGTCCATAAATTCATCGATGCCTTGTTGATAATCACCAAACATTTCATCAATTATCTCTTGCCAGTCTTCACGCAAATGCTTTGGTGTGTTGACGCCAACTTGATTGAGAATAGTAAAAACTCTTTCAAGCCAATAAGCTTCAATTGCTTTATCAAGCCAAGCAGCAAGTTCAGGGGATAGTCCATGTTCACCTTGATCTTTTCCTTGCTTCATACCTTTTTCCCAAAGTGCAGTGCGCAACCCCGCGAATTCACGGCCATAAAGCTCGTCGACCATATCCATACAGTGTTTTGCTAAAGCAACCGCTTTTTTTGATGTTGGGTCTTGATTGACATGTTGCTTTATTTCTTCTACAAGCGCCGCCCAATCTTTTTCAAATTTTGCATGCTCTTCTTTTGTGAATCGCTCATCTAAGCTTTTTTCGAATTTTGCATATTGCGCAAGCTCTTCTTGATTAAGTACTTCGCGTACCCATTCATGTTCAATGTGTTTTGTCATTTGATATACCTCTATTAGTTCCAATGATTTTTGCCATGATATTGATTTATCATTGCTACATTCAGATATCATACGATCTAAGACATGACTTGCCTCATTGAGCGCGTGAGCCTCTTGTTTTAAATAATCAGCTTGCAGCCGCAAATGTTGAATTACATCAACATCGCTCTCTAATAATACTTTGATTTTAGAAAGCTCAAAGCCAAAAAATTTTAAAGCAATAATCCTTTGTAATTTTGATAAATCAGCTTCGGAGTAAACGCGATAGCCATTGGCTCGCCGCTCTGATGGCTTCAATAGACCAATTTTGTCGTAATGATGCAATGTTCTTACTGATACATTAGTCATCTCACTCAGCGCTTTTGCGTACCATGTTTTCATCGTATTTCCTCCTTGATTTGGATGTTAGGCTATGACGCAACGTCAGGGT
>PCWT01000023.1:4218-84694 GCA_002796245.1 Gammaproteobacteria bacterium CG11_big_fil_rev_8_21_14_0_20_46_22
TGGCAAGAATGGCTTCACATCGTTTGCAACGGCTGGCCAGTTTAAGGATTCAATTTTTTTAGAAAGCGCATTGCTTAGCCATTCCTGTGAAATGTTAAGCACCTGCTCTTGGTAAGGGCCGTATTGCTTAAGCGCATTTTTTAAAAAGGTATAATTTGGCTGAATTTTTTGTTGGATATACCAAGTGAAGTCAAACCAGTCTCTTCCTTTAATGTATTTTCTGCATAATAATGCATGGCATTTGCCAGCAAATAAGCTAGGTAAATCCTGCGTAATAACGGGCAAAGGGTAGGGGTAGTCCAAAACATGCGTTTCAGGAATTGATCCTGCTGGCGGATTAGTATCTATTTCTAATTTAATATTGATGGTCTGTGTATCGGAACGCGTTCTTTCATAATGCAGGTTTAATACTTTCCCAAAAGAGTTCTCTTTGAGAAAGGCTTTTTTTACCGTATCAGAAGCTTTAGCTCGATCGGTGACAGATAGCGACAAACCGAAAGCTTCAAATTCTGTTTTAATGGCCGCTAAATAGGGTTCCCATTTAAATGATTGATTAGGTGTATTAAGAATGAAGTCGAGGTCTTCAGAAAATCTTTTTAAGCCATGAATAATGCGAAGACAAGTTCCCCCCTGAAATAGGGCGTGTTTAAAGAAGCCAGCACGTGCAAGGCCTGCTAAAGCCACTTCTTGGCTAATTTCTTTAAGGGCATTGAGTTCAGCTTGCTTCGTCTCGATGGTATAAGTCTTAAGTCGATCGTTAATAATGTCTAGTGTCATTTTTTTAGTTCCTTAAAAAAAATCTGCAAAGTTTGTCTTGTAAATTTGTGAGGATATAGGTTGCTGAGTTCAGCCAACAAACCTAGTTTATGGTTTTTAATACACGCTTCTTCAATACGTAAATCAAACATCAAGTCGTTGATTGATTCCCACCTTTTTTTTCGGCAGTAAATCATGTCCGCAATGGCTTTCCAAGGATCAGCCATTAGGTATCTTGTATTTTCTTCTTTTGTATAAGCAACACCTAGCTTAAATGAGTCATTCGGAATTTTTTCGAAGCTAAATTCTCCGACTGGTGTGTTAAATGATTTACTTTGTTTAATTGTGGCGCTACAAGTGGTAGAGACTCTTTCGGGAATCCAGTTGTGATAACTCAATGCGGATTCAAAGCTAATGTAAGAGGGGCCATAAATAAGCTGGGCTAATTCAAACATATTGATCATTGGTTTATTGGTAATATTACGAATGAGGTAATAGTCTCGTCTAAGTCGCTGAAGATAACCTTCATGTACCGCTCGTTTGATAACAGCTCTTCTGGCATCTTCAGTACCCATTAGCATGGCTTTCAACTCGGTGCCAGAGATGAAGCAGTGAGGCCAATTGATGAGTTGCTGAAGTAGTTTTGAGTTCATATAAATCTCAATATTTATAAGATAATGTCATTATGTGACATTATTTAATAAATATCAAGTGTAGGTGGGAAAATGGTGTTGCGGGACTTTTGAGGGAGCCGGTTGCAGTTTGTTGCGGTCAAATGCGGATTTTCCTTTATCGTCACGGGTTAAAAAATATTTAAAAATCAAGAGGTTATCAGCCCTCTGTTTTTTAAAAGACCGACTTACAATCCCTCGAGTGAATAACTCGTGCCGGTTCGAGTCCGGCCCCGGGCACCATTTCTTTTATTAATCAATAGAGGCTCTTTCCCAAATGTGGGGGCACATTCCTCAACCACACAATACGAATCGGCTTTGTTTTTGCACGAGTTTCTTCTTCTCTATAAACACATTGGCCATAATAAGCTTGCGCCGAGCAAGGTTATTAAGAGGTTTTTAAAGGTTTCTTTGTTAAAGAATGTTTCTATAGAAAAAGCCCCGGAAGAGCTAAAGTCCCTGGCCTTGTATGTTAAGGGGCTTGAGGATTTTTCTCAGGGCAAATAGTTAAATAGCTTTTTGTTATTGCTCGCATATCGCCAGATAGGGTTGTATTTTTTGGGCAGCATTTGTGCCGGTATTTTTAGTAAAAATTCATGCGATTTTTTACCGTCCAATTTCGATTAAGCCGCCGTCTGATCGCGATTAGAGTAGCGTCCAATTCTTATCGTAACTCCGTCCAATCCGTATTTGAAAAGTAGTCGGCTGGAGAATTAGTATTCGTATCTTATTGAATTTAATAAGTATATTTTATGACAAGCAGGGGGTGGGGAGGTTTTTGGCTCCTAGAGGCCATTGCAATTAGTGTGTATTTTTGATCTATTGGAGCCTAAAAACGCTGTATTTTAGCATTAGCAATACTAAAACACAGGATTATTGCTATTGAGAGTTTTGCCTATGTTTACGAGAAACCTGCAGAAACCTTTAACATTTAATAAAAGCTTTTTTTTGTTTGGGCCACGAGGCTCTGGCAAAACACAATGGTTAAAAAGCAATTTACCTGATGCCCTGTACTTTGATTTGCTGAAAGCAAAATGGCGCAATGTGTTTTTAGCTGATCCTGGTGAGTTGGAAAAATCGATTCCTAAAGATTTTAGCGGCTGGATTGTTTTAGATGAAGTTCAAAAGGTGCCGAGTATTTTGGATGAAGTGCATCGCTTGATTGAAACTTATGGATATAAATTTGTTTTAATAGGATCAAGTGCCAGAAAATTAAAACAAAAAGAGGTCAACTTATTAGCGGGTCGAGCGCGCACCTATCATCTGTACCCTTTAATTGCAGCTGAGTTGGGTGATGCATTCGACGCTAAAAAATATTTATCGGTAGGCGGCTTGCCGGAGGCATATTTGAGCGATGACCCAGATGAGTTCTTGCAGGGCTATATTTCAACCTATCTCTATGAGGAGATTTTGCAAGAAAGTTTGGTGCGTAATTTAGAAGGTTTTGCGCGATTTTTACAAAGTGCGAGTTTGGTTCAAGGTAATGTCTTGAATGTGTCAGATGTTGCGCGCGACTGTGCTGTTAAACAAAAAACGGTCGCAAATTATTTCTCACTGCTTGATGATTTGCTGATGAGCTTTCATTTGCCTGCATTCACTCGGCGTGCAAAACGTCGCTTGATTCAGCACCCTAAATTTTATTTGTTTGATGTCGGGGTTTATCGTGCTGTTCGTCCACGTGGGTTGCTCGATTCGCCAGAAGAGATTGATGGCGCTGCACTTGAAACGGTTTTCTTGCAACACATAAGGGCCATTAATGATTATTTTAGCCTTGCTTATCAAGTTAACTATTGGCGAACAAGTGACGGTAAAGAGGTGGACTTTGTTTTGTATGGTGAAAAAGGGTTTTTTGCTTTTGAAATAAAGCGTTCTTCTAAAATTAATCGTTCTGATTTAAGTGGTTTAAAAGCGTTTAAAAAAGACTATCCCGAAGCAAAATGTTATGTGGTTTATGGTGGCCATGAACAAGAATATAAAGATAATTTTACATTACTGCCTTTGGCTTATGCTCTAGAGAATTTGGTTGATATATTAAATGAATAGCAAAGCTGCCATTTATCGATTGTTCTTTCGGAGTTAGTGTTTGCCTTCGGGGTAATGTGATTTTTTAAAGTGTTTATAACCTGGCACGTTGTCAGGGGTGTGTTTCGTTGCTGTTTCTTCTGGCGCTTTGATAGGCTTCTTTATTTTCTCCATTGTCAACGAAGTAAAACAGGTTCGCCCGTTTGAAGTGCTCCTAAGTGATGTCGGCTGGGGCGTGATACCCCGCGACTTTTCTCTTTAAACTACCAATCAGTGATCTGCTTTAAATGACGCGCGCATTCGATGAACGGTTCAAAGCCGCTGCCCATATCGTCTGAGCGCCAAATCGCGGCTAATACGGCCTGAGAAAATGACCAGCCCCATAGGCGCTTTCTGTCAAAACCTGTGAGCTCAGCTAATACGTCCAAGCGTCTTGATAATATTTTTTTGGTGAGCAAGGTCGAGATGGGGTTTCGCATGAACGCGCCTACTTCATACGCACGTTCACCAATAACACCTTTGGGATCAATGGCCAGCCAGGGCTCGCGTGTTGCGGATAAGATGTTTTCATGGTGTAAATCACCGTGTAATAAAACCAGTTCGCCCATTGAGCCCAGCAACTCGTTACCGACTTTGCTAGCATGATCAATTAATGAAATATCCAATGGGCTTTTTTTGCCTTTGAATGGATGAGTGTGGCGCTTAAACCCTTCAAACCAATGGTTTACGGTAGGAAAGCCCTCTTTGTTGTTTGTCGGCTGGTGCAAGCTTGGCATCAGCAGAGCAAAAATCTTTGTGGCATCATCTTCATTGTCTAGTTTGTTAAGGCGGACTCCGGGCACCGCCTGTTCTAGTAAGACAGCGCCTAGTTCTTCATCGGCTTTCAGCAAACGTATGGCAGCTTTACCATCAAAATGCTTCAAGGCTAAGATCTCTGTGCTTAACTCATGATTCGGTACGTTGCATTTTAAAATTGCAGGCTCGTCATTGGCTAAGCGCACATTTAAAATGTAGTTGTAATTTAGGTGCGGGAATTCTGATTCGATAGAGAGCTGCCATTTTTCTGAGAGTAGGCTTAATAAGTTAGATAAAGAATCAAGCCAAAGCTGAGCCTTGTCGCCATGGATTTTTAGTAAGCTGTCTCTTAGCTTTGATTGCATGATCAGTAGTGCCGTCTCGGATCTTGTAAAGGTTTGTGGCGCTGCCTAAGCGTCTTGCTATTTCTTGAAGGGATTAAACTTTACTGGTTCAAAGCTTGGGTCGATGCCTTCTAGATTTTTCAAGATGATGGTGATCCACCAGGCGGGCAGGGCTAAGATGGCTTGGTAATAAGCCAGTGCTTTTGATAGGTTACTCATGATGATTTCCCAGGCTGAATTTTTTGAGCGCCCATTATAATGAACAACGCAGCAATTGCGAATAGCAGGCTAACGCTGGCACACAGGTTTATTGCTGTCGTTAAGTCTTTTTTTTGGGCATAATCGCTATGCAAATACTGTCACAAGGAGGTGGTTTTTATGAAAAAGTTTCGTTTATCTTGTTTGGCGCTGGCTGGTATCGGCTTGGCGGCCCTGTCATTTCAGTCGCAAGCCTGCAGTCGCTTTACGTACACGGGTCAAAATAACCTGGTCATCACCGGGCGATCCATGGATTGGATGAGCGATGTGCAGACCAATTTGTGGGCTTTACCGGCCGGTCTTCACCGCGTTGGCGCCACTGGCCCGCATCCGCTAAAGTGGACGTCACGCTATGGTAGTGTTGTGGCTGCTGTTTATGATATGGGCACCGCCGATGGTATGAATACTGCGGGGCTTGATGCCAATTTGTTGTATTTGGCTAACACGCAATTTCCCGCGAATAAGTCGGGCCTTCCTAATTTAGATGTGCTCAATTGGGTGCAGTACATGCTGGATAATTACGCCACGGTTGATCAGGCGGTAAAAGATTTTTCCAAGAAAAAATTTAATATGCTCGCGCCCATGTTGCCGGGTAATCATTACCCTTCTGTGCATTTGGCTCTGACGGATAAAAGCGGTGATAATGCGATTTTTGAGTATGTTCACGGCAAATTAATCATACATCATGGTAAGCAATACAAGGTTATGACCAATGAGCCGGACTATGATCAACAACTTGCTCTGAATGATTATTGGCAAAGCTTGAAAGGTAGTTTTTTGCCGGGCACCACGCGGCCTGAAGATCGCTATGTGCGCGCCAGTTATTATTTGGGTGAGGCGCCACAAACGAACAATACACAAATGGCCTTGGCAACGGTGTTTTCAATTATTCGCAATGTTTCAACCCCGTATGGTGCGCGCGCCTCAAAAGACCACCCGAATATTGCGCCAACTTTGTGGGTGAGCGTGGCAGATTTGAAAGACGGGGTGTACTACTTTCAAAATACAAACCGCCCGAATGTGTTCTGGGTCGATTTAAGCAAGTTGGATTTGAAGAAAGGCGCACCGGTTAAGAGGCTTGCTTTAGCCGGCGGTGAAGTCTATGCCGGCGATGCCAGTGATCAGTTTGTTGCGGCAAACAGTCAATAAGCCGTTGAGCTGAGCCGGCTGGGTAGCCCCGGCTGGCTTGCACGTATTGTCAGGCTTTATTCTTTTCTTCGTAGTAGGCTTTTGAGCGCTGGTCGAGCTCTTCTTTGCCCACGTCTTCAACGTGTGTCGCAATGCACCATTGAATGCCAAAGGGATCCTCAATGAGCGCATTTCGGTCGCCGTAAAATTGGTTTTTGGGCTCCATTAATGACTTTGCGCCACAGCTTAGCGCTTTTTCGTAGGCCGCATCCGTGTCATCAACATACAAGTAAAACAAATTAGACGGTGGCGCGGCATTTTCTTTAGAACCAATCATGAGGGTTGAATCATCGATTCTTACTTCGGCGTGGCCAATTTTACCGTCAGGATGGCGAACACACTCCGTATGCTGTGCCGCAAAAGCACGGCTTAAGAATTCTATATAAGGTTCGGCGTCTTCAACAACAATGTAGGGCGTGATCGTGTGATATTGGTCGGGTTTGGCCTTGATTGGCATGGTGATGCTTACTCCTTTAGTTGTTAGATAGGCAAGTATAACAACTTGCTTCAGAAATTAAATATTTCCTGCTTTCCTAGGCAACCTCCCTAAAGTCGTCGCTGGGCTGCAAAACAAGTAAAATCAGTAAAAATAGCTGAAGCTTCTCGTTAAATACGTTCAATATTCGCCTCAAACCTTCCAATGTTTTTGCTCGATTCTCTTGTTTTTCGCTCCTACCGAGACTTTAAGGAGGTTGCCTAGCCTTTCTGTAACGCGTTTTTTAATGTGTCCACAATGATTCGTATTTTTTTGTGATGACGTTTTTTTTCAGGGTAGAGGGCGTAAATGGCCATTGGATCTCGCCAGCTTGAGGGCAGTAGGGGTTTGAGTGTGCCACATTCGATAGCTTGAGCGACTGTAAAGCTTGGAAGATAAGCAATGCCAAGGCCTTGTTCTGCAAGACTTCTGAGTGCGGTACTACTGTTGATGCGAAGTCGACTGTTAACGGCCACGGTTTCATGCTTGAGCCGCCAGCAACCGGTGTGGTTGTCAGCATGATCCAATAGCACATGTTTTTCGAGTGCTTTGACTTGCCTGGGCGTGCCGTGTTGCTTTAAGTAAGTGGGCGCTGCACACAGTATGATTTGCCAATCGGCAATTTTTTCATAATAGGCATTGATGTCCGGTAGGGGGCCGCAGTGAATGACGATATCAAATTGGCTGCTGAGTAAATCGTGTAGATGATTGCCTTGGATAATTTCAATCGATAACCCGGGATAGTCATGGATGATGGGGGCCATTAGGCTTTCGGTAAAGCGATCTAAGATGGAGGCGGGTAAGCCAATTTTTAGATTCCCTTCTATGCGATTTTGTTTTTGCTGGATCGCGTCGAGTGCTTCTTTATGCAGTGAAAGCATCTCCAGTGCATACTGCTGAAAACTCTCGCCGTGTTCGCTTAAGCTTAAGTGGCGCGTGCTGCGAATCAGTAGCGTGACCTGAAATTCGTCTTCGAGCTCTTGAATGTGCCGTGTCACACTGGCCCGAGAAAGGTTGAGCTTTTTGGCGGCTTTGGCAAAACTGTGCTGCTCAACAACGGCAATAAAGGTTTTTAGCTTCTCAATCATTGTTTTGATATTCAGAATAAAGTTGTTCGATTTTGGTATATTATCATCAAAAAACAAAACAGTTAAGCTGCGCATGTCTTTTAATGATGAGGAGAAAGAAAATGAAAACACGTTTAGAAGCAGGTTATGAGCTGTTTAAACAATTACACGGTGCGCACGCAGGCGATGCCTTGGTCGCCGCGACCAGTGATATTTGCCCAGACTTTGCGGATATGAACGCTGAGATTGGTTTTGGGATGATTTTTAATCGCCCGAATTTGGATATTAAAACGCGCGAGTTGATTGTGATTTCGCTGTGCGCAGCTTTAGGTGATATGCCAGGGCAATTATGTGCACATATTGAAGCTGCGCTAAGCTGTGGTGCGACAAAAGATGAATGTGTGGAGGCTATCTTGCAGGTGAGCTTGTACGCCGGCTTTGCGCGAGTGAGCAATGCTCTGCGTGTGGCCAAGGAGGTGTTCTAATGTTCGTCGTTGAATTAACGTATAAACAATCGCTTGCATTGGTTGATCAATACATTGATGAGCACAAAGACTTTTTGGCAAAAGCGTTTTCGCAAGGTTTCTTGGTGGCGTCTGGGCCAAAGCCTGACCGTAGTGGTGGGGTGATTATTGTTGATATGGATGATCAGTTAGCGTGCAAAGACTGGGTGGAGCAAGATCCTTTTTATCTGGCTGACCTCATCGATTACCGCTTGATTGCTTTTACACCTTCAAGAAGGTCTTGATGTTTTGACAGTTTGGGCGGTAAGCTAGCGCTTATCGTCCACTGCCTGATTGATGAAACATGAATTTAATTTTCCGCTTGATCATTACTATTTTCCGTGCTTTTCTGTGCAAGAAAACCCCTGTATTACGTGCTGCAAGTTTGTATTTTCGTGTGTTACCCACGGATTGCGACATCAATTTTCACATGACTAACTCGCGTTATTTGTCGTTTCTCGATTTGGGCCGTATTTACTTGACGGGCACTAAGAAAAATCTCTTGCAAACGGTGTTTAAAGAGCGCTGGCAGCCGGTGGTGACAGGTGTGGATATTAAATATATTAAGGCCATCAAGCCGTTTGCAAAAGTGCGGCTGAAAACACGGCTGATGACCTGGGATGAGCGGAATATCTATATGGAACAGCGCTTTATTATTTGTGGTAAAACGCACGCCATTGCCTTGGTTCAGGGGGCTTTTATTAAGAAAGGACAGCGTGTGCCCATGCAAGACATTTTATCGCTGTGTGGCGAGCCAAACTTGCCGGCGCCTATCCCATCGATCGCTTTAAAGCATTGGTTGATGTTTCAGGCTGAGAGAAAACAATAGGGTCTGTTTACAATTCATTAAAATAAATTGTAAAGAGATCCTAGGCAGCTCTTTAAATCTTTTCTGGCTTTTGTTAAGGTGGCTTTCGGGTTAGCGAATAACCCGACATGTCTAAATCAACGAAAGGGAAGTGTGATGAAAAAATTAATTGCAATCATGACTATTTTGGTCGCGGGTGTTGTCTTGGCTGCCTGTAAAATGGGTGGTGATAAGCAAAGCCAAATTCCGGCTTCGCAGACTATGCCAGCAGCAACGCAATCACAAACGGCACCTGCAAATACGACTGCAATGGCAACGGCGCAACCTGCAGCCACAACGGCAACATCATCTTCGTCGGCTCAAGTGCCTCAAGGTGCGCAAGCCACTGTGCAGGCAGCGTCACCTGCAACGGCGATGCCGGCAACAACACAGCCTGCTCAAGCAGCGCAAACGACCACAATGCCTGCCGCGACACAAGCGACTCAAGCCACAGCTCAGCCTGCTAGCACGACGGGCGCTTCAGTGTCTGGCAGTCAGTCTTCGCAAACAGCGCAAGCCACAACGGGCTCGCCTGATAACGCGGACCAGGATGATCAAGATGATCAAGACCAGGATCACTAATTATCAGGTTTAACCGCCAATTAAGGTTGCTTGAAATAATTGTCATAGCCGCCGACTGCCTTGTGCATCGGCGGTTTTTTGCTATTTGAGCTATGTGGACTTTCCACTGTGAACCCGGCATAATCGCGTTTTTTTAATGACTAATGATTGAGTGAAGCGTCATGGCGTTTATCGTTTTAGAGTCCTGCATTAAATGTAAATACACTGATTGTGTTGAAGTTTGCCCGGTGGATTGCTTTTACGAAGGCCCCAATATGTTGGTGATCAACCCAGAAGAGTGTATTGATTGCGCTTTGTGCGAACCAGAGTGCCCCGTTGAGGCGATTGTCTCTGAAGATGATTTGCCAGAAAAATATCAGAAGTATGTGGATCTTAATCGGCGCCTATCTGAAAAATGGCCGAATATTACTGAGCGTAAAGATCCGCCTTCAGATGCTCACGATTGGGATGAAGTGAAAAACAAAATTCAATACCTTGAAGATGCTGGCTCAGAGCTTAGTGATCTCGGTATAGATCACGAATGAATCTATTAGCGCTGCACACTGCGTATCAAGACACTCTGGTTGTATTGAGCGTGAACGGCCAACAATTTTCTGCAAGCATTCATGAGCCACGCGAGCAAACGCGCCAGTTATTGCCTAAGGTTGATGGCTTGCTCAAGCAGGCCAATCTTTCTTTAACTTCGCTGGATGCTTTAGCCATGTCCCATGGGCCAGGCAGTTTTGTGGGTTTGCGTTTGGCGGCGTCTTTTTGCCAATCCATTGCGTATGCCTTGAAGCTGCCGATTGCGACATTCTCTACCTTGCAGTTGTTAGCGCAGGCGGCTTACCGCACCTATGGGGCTGAGGAAGTGGCGGTGTGTTTGAATGCGTATATGGGTGAGCTTTATGTTGGCCACTATAGGCAAAAGGCGGGTATTATGCAGCCGGTTCAGGCTGATTGTTTGCTTAAGCCACAAGACCTGCTGCTGCCAGATTGTCTGTGTGTGGGTAATGGGCTTGACACTTTGGATGAAAAAACACACAATGCACTTCCTATCACCATCCTAGCAGACGATCTTCTCAGTCTTGCGCAACAAGCGCCTAGAGTGTCTGCCAGTGATTTAAAGCTTTCTTATTTGCGTGGCCGTTCGGCTTGGCAAACTTCATTTAAGGAATAAAACAATGCAAAAAGACCGCTTGCTTGGCATGTTGCCTTTGTTCTTGGTCATAGCCATCGATAGTATGGGTCTTGGGATTTTGTTTCCCATTTTGAGCAGTATGTTTATTGATGTGCACTCAAGCTTTTTAGCCGCGAACACTTCAAGCTTTATGCGCGAGCTGCTCTATGGTGTGGTCATTGGTATTTACATGATTGCTTGGTTTTTTGGCGCGGCGATTCTGGGTGATATTTCTGATACCTTGGGTCGTAAAAAATCATTGCTGATTTGCCTGTTCGGTGCGGCGATTGGTTATGGCTTGTCGGGCCTTGCGTTTGTATTTCATAGCGTGGCCATCCTTATTGTTGGTCGTGTGATTGCAGGTTTCACAGCGGGTAGTCAGCCTATTGCGCAAGCGGCTGTGGTTGATATGAGCAGTGAAAAGCATAAGGCTAGAAACATCGGTTTGGTGTTGCTGGCGGTATCTTTGGGCTTTGTGCTGGGTCCTTTGCTCGGAGGGTTTTTCTCCGATACGAACTTGGTGTCATGGTTTCATTTCTCAACACCGATGTACGTCGCCGCTGTGTTGTCTTTGGCTAACATGGCTGTGCTCGCGCTATCATTTAAAGAAACACATATCAATACCGAACGTTTGCGTATACGCTTGCACTACGCGATTCAAATCTTTATTGAGGCGTTTAGACATAAAAAAATTCGTTACTTATCGTTAATCCTTTTGATTTTTATCTCGGGCTGGGGCGAATACTTTGGCTTCATTTCTCAATTTTTGTTGCGTGCCTATCATTACACGCCGTTGCGTGTCTCCTTGTTTATGGCGGTGATGGCTGTGGGCTTTAGTGTGGGGTTTGCTGTGATTGTCGATTGGTGTGCTAATCGTTTTGATATGCGCCGCACGATTTTGGTCATGTTGGTTTTGGCGAGTTTGTTTTCATTGCTGACGATTGTGTTGCCTTATCATCTTGCGGCGTGGGTGTTGACCTTTTTCATTGGTGTTACTGTCGCGACAGCCTATTCTTTGTTGATCACAGCGTTTTCAAATTTGGTCAGTGAGTCTGAGCAAGGTTGGGTCATGGGGGTGACGAATGCCATCATGGCGCTATCTTTTGGTGTGACTACGTTTTTCAGTGGCTTCGCTGCGAATATGTCGCCTGCCGCACCGATTTGGTGGGCTTTTGGTGGGATGCTGATCTCTGGTGGTTTGATGCTCTTTGCGCGCCTTACCTAATTTTCTGAAGGCGCGGGCTCGCGTTTCATGAACACCAAGGGAAACTCTGTGGCTTCGGCGGGTTGATCCTGCTTGGCTTCAAGCGTGTTGAAGTCCCAGAGTTTTTTGTCCATAAGTTGGCTTGGTTTGACGCTGCCCAGCGCATGCAAAATATTGCTTGGGATTTTGGGATTGTCTTTAGCAAGTGCTTTGACCAGGGCTGCGGTGCGCTGGCGGGCTAAATTTTCTTGTGAACCGCATAAGTTGCACGGAATAATCGGAAAGGCCATTAGCTTTGCAAATTCGGCGATATCGGCTTCTTGGCAATAAACCAGAGGGCGAATGACAATGTGGGACTGGTCGTCGCTTAAAAGTTTGGGTGGCATCGACTTGATTTCGCCATTGTAAAAAATCGACATCAGTAGGGTGTTGATTAAGTCATCGCGGTGATGGCCCAGGGCGATTTTGTTAAAGCCATGGTCTTTGGCATAACGATAGATGATGCCGCGGCGTAGGCGTGAACACAAAGAGCAGTAGGTTTTGTTCTCGGGTATTTTGTCAGTCACGATAGAGTAGGTGTCTTCACTGTGAATGACGTGTTCGATTTGGTGATTTTTCAGCCAACTTCTCAAGCCCTCATCGTGCCAGCCAGGTTGGCCTTGGTCTAGTGTGAAGGCGGTGATCTCAAAGCGAATTTTTGCCCGCAATTGAAGCTTACGGAGCAGCCAGAGCATGGTGTATGAGTCTTTGCCACCCGATAGGCAGACCAGAATGCGGTCTCCGTGCTGTATTAATGCGTAGTCGGCGATCGCTTTGCCGGTGTAGTGGAGCAGTTTTTTTTCAAGTTTTTCGATGTTAGCCATAGTTTTGTTTCAGTTATTGCGGGATTCAAAAAAAGCGACAAAACAGTCGCAAACTTTCAAAGGTATTATATAATAGACCGCATCTTAAAGATACGCTTTTACCCCTCAAACAAGGTGCCATCATGTCCTACCAACAAGAAAAACGTGTTCGACAGCTACTCACTCGTCTTGCAGGTCACATTAAAGAGCAGTTGCCGCCCAAAAAGGCCGAGCTGCTCATAGAGTACTCTAAACAGTATTTCTCCACAGTCGCGTATGAAGACTTGGCTGAGCGTAGTATTGACGATTTATACGGCGCAGTCTTATCGCATTTTGATCTTATGTTTCAGCGTGAGCAAAATGAAATTAAAGTCCATGCTTTTAATCCGTCTCAAGAAGAGCACGGTTGGAATTCCTCTCACACCGTGATCGAGATCGCTGTCGATGATGCCCCCTTTCTGGTGGATTCGGTGCGTATGGAAATCAACCGACGTGGTTTTTTGATTCATTTTATTATTCACATGGGCGGCATGAAAGTTCGCCGTAGTGCCAACCACCGCATTCAAGAAATTTTAGCGAAAGATTACCATGGTAAGGATTCTTTAATTGACGCGCCCATCTATTTAGAGGTGGATCGTCAAACGGACCCTGATGTTTTAAAAAGTCTGGAAGAGTCTCTGACGCGGGTTCTTAATGATGTTCAGATGGCTGTGGGTGATTGGCATACGATGCTCGAGCACTTGGATCAGTCTTTGATGGAGTTGGAGCAAAATCCGCCACCGTTAGACCCTGCTGAGGTGACTGAGTCCAAGGCTTTCTTGCGTTGGTTAAAAGAAAACTTCATTTTCTTTGGTTGTCGCGATTATTGCTTGGTTGAAGAAAACGGCAAAAAAGCCCTAGAGGCAGTGCCTGGTTTGGGTGTCGGTGTCTTGCGTGAGCATACCGAAAATCATCAGCGCCATTTGTCTGAAATGCCGCCTGAAGCGCGAAAGCTTGCCTTATCGCCACATATTTTGATTATTGCAAAAACCAATACGCGTTCAACGATTCATCGCGCAGCGTACACGGATTACATCGGGGTTAAGCGCTTTGATAAAGCCGGCAATATTATCGGCGAGCGTCGTTTTATTGGTTTGTACACCTCATCTGCGTACAACAGCAACCCTAAGCATATTCCATTTTTACGTTTAAAAGTGGCTAAAGTGCTTCAGCAATCGGGCCTGTCGCCGCATGGTCATGCCGGTAAAAACTTGCTGAATATTTTAGAAACCTTACCGCGCGATGATTTGTTTCAGGCAGTGGCGGATGAGCTTTTGCATTTGTCGATGGGTATTTTTCATTTGCAAGATCGTCAGCGTACCAAACTGTTTATGCGCAAAGACAGCTATGGTCGCTTTTACTCTTGTTTGGTCTACTTGCCGCGTGAAAGTTTCAACACGGCGCTGGTTCACCAAATGCGTGATATTTTGGGTGAGGCTTTAAGTGCCACGGAAGTCACGTTTACAACAACCTTTAGTGAGTCTGTCCTGGCTCGCGTTCATTTTATGATTCGCGTCAAAAAAGGGGCGGAGCTTGATGTTGATCCTGCAGTACTCGAGGCCAAGTTGGTTGAGGTTTCTCGCTCTTGGGTGGGCGATTTACACACGGCTTTGGTTGAACACTTTGGCGAGGCCAATGGCGTTGTTTTATTTAATAAGTATCGCCAAGCGTTTTCCGCCAGTTTCAGAGAGGCCTATAATCCTCGTACGGCTGTCTATGATATCGAGCATATTGAGCAGCTATCGGATGATAAGCCTTTGGGTATGCATTTCTATCGTCCTCCAGGTGAAGACGGAGCGGCGTTTTGTTTTAAAGTGTATCAGCGTTGCAGCACGATTCCCTTGTCTGATGCCTTGCCTATCTTGGAGAACATGGGTTTTCGAGTGATTGGCGAACAGCCGCATGAGGTTCGACTGCCTGGTGGTCTGAGTGTCTGGATTAATGATTTCAATATGGTGTTGAAGGTTGATAAAGCCTTCGATGTCCCCAGGGTTCGTAATAATTTCCAACGGGCATTTGCCGCTGTTTGGTTGGATCGTGCTGAGAATGATGCGTTTAACAATCTCGTCATTAATGCCAACATGAACTGGCGCACGGTGAACTTGTTCAGAGCCTATGCCCGCTATTTTAGGCAAGCAGGTACGAGTTTTTCGCAAGATTATTTAGCCCGCACCATGATGCTTAACGCAGATATCACTGAAATGCTAGGCCAGTATTTTGATCTGCGTTTCAACCCTGAGCTTAAGCGCAATGAGGATGCACTAGAACGTTTGGAAAAACGCATTTTAGAAGCGCTTGAAGGTGTAAGCAACTTAGATGAAGACAGAATTTTGCGTCGCTACTTGGCGGCGATTAAAGCCACGCTGAGAACCAACTTTTTTCAGAAGAATGCTGAAGGCCGTTTTTTATCGTATATCTGCTTTAAGTTCGATCCAAGCATCATGCCTGACCTGCCTCGTCCTTTGCCGATGTTTGAGATTTTCGTCTTCTCTACGCGCTTTGAAGGTGTGCATTTGCGCGGTGGTCGTGTTGCCCGTGGCGGCCTGCGTTGGTCGGATCGTCAGGAAGATTTCAGAACTGAAGTCTTGGGCTTGATGAAAGCGCAAAAGGTGAAAAATGCCCAGATTGTGCCAGAAGGGGCCAAGGGCGGTTTTGTGGCTAAGAAATTGCCGATGAATGGCACGCGTGATGAAATTCAGCGTGAGGGCGTGGCTTGCTACCGTCTATTTATTCGCGCGCTTTTGGATTTGACGGATAACTTGGTCGATCAAAAAGTCGTTCATCCTAAAGGGGTGGTTCGTTACGACGAAGACGATACCTATTTGGTGGTGGCTGCTGATAAGGGCACGGCCACATTCTCTGATATTGCCAATGAAATTTCAGTGGCGCATGGCTTTTGGCTGGGTGATGCTTTCGCTTCGGGCGGCGCAACCGGTTATGACCATAAAAAAATGGGTATTACGGCTCGCGGTGCTTGGGAGTCGGTTAAGCGCCATTTTCGTGAAATGGGGATGGATTGCCAGCATGAAGACTTTACCGCGGTGGGTATTGGTGACATGGCGGGTGACGTGTTTGGTAATGGTATGTTGTGCTCTAAGCACACGCGCCTGATCGCCGCCTTTAACCACATGCACATCTTTTTGGATCCTAACCCAGATGCTGCGACGAGCTATGAAGAGCGCAAGCGTTTATTTAATCTGCCGCGCTCAAGCTGGGAAGATTATAATGCTGAGCTTATCTCCAAAGGCGGCGGTGTTTTTAATCGCGCCGCGAAAGTGATTCACCTGTCCGATGAAATCAAAGAAGCGTTAGATATTCGAAAAGACAGCATGGTGCCTAATGAGTTGATTCAAGCGATACTCAAAGCGCCGGTCGATCTTTTGTGGAATGGCGGCATTGGTACCTACGTTAAAGCTTCGCATGAGGCGCATGTGGATGTGGGTGATCGCGCCAATGATGGCTTGCGTATCAACGCTGCAAGCCTTCGTTGCAAGGTTGTGGCTGAGGGCGGTAATCTTGGTTTCACTCAGGCGGCGCGCGTAGAGTATGCTTTAAATGATGGCCGTATCTATACTGATTTTATTGATAATTCTGCTGGCGTTGACTGCTCTGATCATGAGGTGAACATCAAGATTTTGCTTAACCAAGTGGTGGCGGCTGGCGATATGAGCATGGAGCAGCGCAATGAGCTTTTAGCGTCTATGACTAAAGAAGTGGGCGAGCTCGTACTCAAAGATAATTACATGCAAACGCTGGCGATCAGCTACGCCATGAACCGTGTGAGGACTAATTTTGATCTTTACTCGCGTTATTTGTCAGGTTTGGTTCATTCGAAAAAGATCGATTTGGCTTTGGAGGGCTTGCCCGATTCAAAAGCCTTGAGTCGCCGGCAAGCTGAAGGTAAATCGTTTGTCGCGCCAGAGTTGGCGGTATTACTTTCCTATTGTAAGACCTTGCTCAAGGCTGAAATCCTGGGCTCTAAATTGCCGGAAGATGATTACCTTTCCCAAATTCTTGAGGCTGAGTTTCCCGCCATTTTGCGTGAACGCTGTGGCGACCACATGAAACAGCATAGCTTACGCCGTGAAATCATTGCCACTCAATTGGTGAATACGGTGGTCAATGAAATGGGTGTGACGTTCGTCAATCGTCTGCGTGAAGAGACAGGCTCTTCGGTTTCGCAAGTGGTGCGTGCCTTTACTGTGGCTCTCGTGGTCTTTGATAAGCCGAGCATGATGGACGAAATCTTTAAGCTTGATTTAAAAGTCACGACCCAGGTGCAGTTTATTTTGATGCAAAAACTCAATCAATTGGTGCGCCGTGCCACACGTTGGTTGTTGCGTAACCGCCGTGGCATCATGGACATTAAGGCTATGACGGAGCAATTCGCGGAACCCGTGCAGGTGTTGTCTGGCAATTTGACTAAGTTTTTGCCACAGAAAGATCGCGATTTGCTTAAAAAACGTATCGATAAACTCATTGATTCAGGTGTGCCAAAATCGGTGGCGCATAAGTTTGCAACCTGTACGTATCAATTTGCGGCTTTGGACATTGTTGAAGCCGCTAAAGCCTGCAAGCAGCCCTTGGAAGACGTGGCGCGCATGTACTTCGAGGTGGGCAATGTTTTTGACTTGAACTGGTTCCGTGATCGCTTATTAGAATACGAAACCAATAATCAATGGCAAGCCTTGGCCCGCTCAGCGTTTCGTGATGAGCTGGATACGTATCAACGTATGTTGGCCGTGAACATTATTCGCAAAATGCCCTCTGATGATATGAAAGCTGAAGATGTGATCGCGTTATGGGTAGAGGCCAACAGCCGTGTGGCCAAGCGCTGGCAGTATCGGATTGAGGCGATGCGAGCAGCGAATGTTGTTGAGCCAGTGATGTTTTCTGTTTGCTTGCGTGATTTGTTTGATTTGGCGCAGTCAAATCGCCGCATCACGTTGAGTAAAGTCGAATGAGTTTGCGTTTAGCGGTGGTTGGCGCAACCGGGCTGGTGGGTGAAACCCTGCTGGATATTTTGGGCTCGCGGAAAGCTTTGCCTGAAGCTTTATACCTGGTGGCCAGCCAGCAATCAGCGGGCGAGATTTTGGATGTCGGCAATAAACCTTTTGAGGTTCAAAGCCTCGAAGATTTTGATTTTAGCTTGGTCGATGTGGCGATTTTTTCGGCGGGTGAAGCCGTTGCTAAGCAATATGCGTCCAAGGCGATCAAGGCGGGCTGCACGGTGATCGATAACTCCAGCGCTTTTCGCTACGATGATGATGTGCCTTTGGTGATTCCTGAGGTCAATGGCGAACGTCTAAAAACGATTGTCCGACCATGTGTGATCGCCAACCCTAACTGTTCAACTATTCAAATGCTCATGGCGATTCACCCTTTGCGTGCGCTTGCCAAACTTGAGCGTATTGATGTGGCCACGTATCAATCGGTCAGCGGGGCAGGGCGTGATGCGCTCAATGAATTGGTGATGGAAACGCGTGCCTTGTTAAATATGCAGTCTTACACGCGAAAAGTTTTTCCTAAGCAAATTGCCTTTAATATGATTCCGCATATTGATGCGTTTCAAGACAATGGCTATACGCGCGAAGAAATGAAAATGGTTTGGGAAACCCGCAAGATTTTTGCGGATGAAACCATTGAAGTTAATCCTACCGCGGTGAGGGTGCCGGCGTTTTATGGTCACGCCGAAGTGCTGCACTTGCGATTCGCATCTCCCGTTAGCGCTGAGCTTGCCACTGAGCGATTGAAAAAAGCACTGGGCGTCAAGGTGCTCGATCGCCGAAAAGACGGCGGCTATCCTACACAAGTGGGTGACGCATCTGGCAGCGATGACGTTTTTGTGGGCCGTATCCGCAATGATTTAAATAACCCTTGCGGTTTAAATTTATGGGTGGTGGCCGATAATCTTCGCAAAGGCGCCGCGCTCAATGCCCTTCAAATCGCCGAGAGGTTATAAACTGTGTTGCCAGAGAGACTATTTAAAGACGTTGTCTTACCCCCGCTTCTGCTTGCTTTTTGTTTTTCTGAAGTGGAGGTTTTCCTTCAAAGCGCCTTCGCTTCATTTGGTATGGGTTCTTCTGCACGAGTTCGCGCAAGTATGATCATTTTGTCTTTGCTTCAAGGGGCTATGTTTGGCGTGTCCTGGTTTAGCTGTTTAAGCTGCTTGAGTTTTGCGTTTGCGACCTTAATGAAAACGTTTCAGAACCCGGTGGCTCGCTCATTGTTGCAATCTACGATGTTCTTAGCAAACAGCAGGCCGCCGATGTTAGCGAGTATCGCAGTGGCGACCATAGCATTTCTCACGTATGCGGTCAGTTCTTTTTTAGGGCGTTTGCTCTTTGATCGTTGCTTTAGGTCAGCGCCGACATCACCCTCCCTGAGCGCCCCACGCCTTGCCGGGTAGATCTTGAGTTTTTTGAGCCGGCCCGTTTTTCGGCTTCGACTGAGATTTTTTACATAGGCGAAAATAACACTCTCTTAAGATTTCCTTAAGGTTACTTTCTTACAATAACAGCGTAGAACCTGAAAAGGTAAGAGAGAAATGGCAGTACAATCACAAAAAACAAGCTCAGCAGCTATCTTTGGTAAATTGTTGAAGGCTAGCGTTGCCGCTCCTGCGCCCAAATCAGTTGACGTTGATAGCGTTATTGGCATATCAGCTGTGCGTCCTAGGGCTTTCTTCGAGTCTGCTCCGGCGGCCCATGATAACGTACAGACAGTGAGCTTAGACTACTTGGCTGCCTTGTCTGATAATGGTGCTAAAGCATTGTCTGATGCTCAATTGAGCTTCGCCGCTGACTTGGCCTCAAATATTCATTTGACCCTTTCGCATCGTTTGCAAGCCATTGAGGCGAGCATCAAAGCGACAAACACTAACGAATTTCCTGAGCAGCAAGTAAGATTAGACGAATTGCGCCAGCGTGCCTTGGCCGCTAAAGAGCAGCTTGCCCTGGTCAGAGACGCTCAAGCTAAAATTCAAGCTCAGTCAGACCATAAAGCTGAAGCTAAGCATGTAGCGTCACCACGATAAACCAATCCAAGGATGATGATTTAAAGAAAGCCCGGCTCTGCCGGGTTTTTTTTATGCGGGCATTGGTATATGATGAGCCCCTTATTATCAAAGGGGTAGCTGCGTGTTAAAAGCATTGGTTTCAGCGATTTTGGTTGTCAGTGTGGCTGGTTTTGCTTGGGCCTTGGAGCCGGCGCATTTAAGCCAAGTCAGCCCATCATCAGCTGATCTTTCGTCTCAAGCGCAAAGCGCTTCTGCCGTATCGGATAACGCGGATGATCAAGCCCTTGAACAGCAATATCAACAATTGAGTGCTGACAAGCAAACTCTGCAGACCGAGCTTTCGCAGTATCAAGCACAGCACAATGCTGATGAAACCATGATCAGTGAGCTGCAAGCACAAAATCAAAACCTCACCCAGAGTATGAACAGCTTGCGCGCGACGATGTACCAGCTCACGACTCATTTGCAAGCGGCTCAAACATCGTTGGCCCAACAGGCCAGCCAACAAAGCTTGAGTCGCGAGAAATTACCGAGTTTCAAACGCAGTTTAATTGTGCAAACCCATCGCGCGGTGATTTGCGCCCAAGATCAAGATTGTACCTTGCGGCGTCATCTGGGCCTTAAAGATGAAGACAAACTACAGCCTGTGGAAGTGCAACAAATGCTAAACAGTCGTTATTTTATGCCGGTGACATTATCAGTATTGGTTTTTGTGGTTTTGCTGTTGGGTTTGATGACGCTGTTGGCCTGGCGTGATCGGCGTAAACAGTTTGAAAAAGGCAAAACGCTCTCGGCGTCTCAGTCAGACTATGAGGCGATGGCCGGTGAAAATTTAGCCGATACACGCTTGGATATGGCGCGTGCCTTGATTGAAATGGGCGAGAAGAAGGCGGCGATTGAAGCTTTAAATGAAGTGTTGGCCTGCGGTGATGAATCACAGCAAGCTGTGGCACAACGTTTGTTGGCTAAAGTGAAATGAAACGCTTTGCGCTCGCTTTAAATTACCTCGGTACAGAGTATAAGGGGTGGCAATCTCAACCGGGATTGTCAACTGTCCAGGGTGAGCTTGAGCGTGCATTGTCGTCTGTGGCCAACGAGCCAATCGCTGTTTTTTGTGCTGGTCGCACCGATGCCGGTGTGCATGCGGCTAAGCAGGTCGTGCACTTTGATACCACAGCAGAGCGTGATCTTTATAATTGGGTGTTAGGTGTCAACTCTAATTTACCCAAAGACATTGCAGTGAAATGGATGCAGCCTGTCGGTGAAGACTTTCACGCGCGTTTTTCAGCGACTGCCAGGCATTACCGTTATTTTTTATATCATCAGCGTAATCGGGATAGCTTATTGCAGGGGCGGGCGGCGCATCACTGTATGCCTTTAGATATTGCTAGTATGCAAACGGCGGCCGCATATTTTTTGGGTGAGCACGATTTTAGTTCGTTTCGCGCGATAGAGTGTCAAGCGAACACGACGGTACGCACCGTCAGCCGTATCGAATTAACAGCGCATAATAATCTTTTGTGTTTAGACATCAAAGCTAATGCTTTTTTGCATCACATGGTGCGTAATATCATGGGCACCTTGTTGGCAGTGGGCGCGGGTAAGGAAAAGCCCGAGTGGGTAAAGGATGTGATCGAAGCCAAGGATCGAACGGTCGCGGGTATAACCGCGCCGGCTGAAGGTCTGTACATGGTGGATATCGATTACCCTAAAGTGTTCGATTTTCCCAAGGATCCTTTGTTTCATTTGTTTAATACGTAGGCGTGAAGATGAGTGCATTACCGATTGGTGTCTTTGATTCTGGTGTGGGCGGGTTAACGGTTTTAAAGGCGTTACAAGCTGTTTTGCCGAACGAATCCTTTGTGTATTTGGGCGATACTGCGCGTTTGCCTTATGGTACCAAAAGCCCAGAAACGGTGGCCCGTTATGCCTTGCAGGCCAGCGACGCCTTGATGGCGCACACCCCGATCAAAGCGTTGGTGGTGGCGTGTAATACCGCTTCGGCCTTGGCTTACGACGCCTTGGTTGAACACCATCAGGATTTGCTAGTCATTGATGTGGTGCGTCCCGGCGCACAAGCGGCCGTTGACCGCTCAGTCAATGGCGATATTGCGGTGATTGCGACAGAAGCCACCGTGCGGGCTGAGGGGTATCAAAAAGCGATAAAAGCCTTAAACCCGAATGCGCAAGTGCATGCTCACAGCGCGAGTGTGTTAGTGGCCTTGGCGGAAGAGGGTTGGTGTGATAACGATGTGGCGGTCGCGGCCGTTGAGCACTACTTGCGGCCTTTACTCGAAGAGGATGCTGCGTTTAAGCCAGATTGTTTGTTGCTCGGCTGCACACATTTTCCCGTGCTATTGCCAGCCATTGAGATGGTGATTAATGAATCGATTCATATCGTCGACTCTGCCACAGCCACGGCCATGTCGGTGGCCAGACAATTGGCAGAAGCCAATTTGCTGTGTGCCAATGGCGTATCAAAAACCGATTTTTTGGTCACGGATTCACCGGCGCGTTTTGCGCGTGTGGCCAAACAATTTCTGGGTGTGACATTGTCTGAAAGTGATGTGCAGACCTGTCACCTTGGTTGAAATCCTATCAAGGATAGTGCTAAAGTTTCAAAAAATGTCGAGGTAAGACATGAGCTGGATAAAAAAACTGATTCCCTCTAAAGTGCGAACGAATGCAAGCCATAAGCGCAACATTCCTGAAGGTGTGTGGTGTAAGTGTGATAAATGCAAATCCGTACTGTATAGCGAAGAGCTCAATAAAAGTGAACAGGTTTGTCCACGTTGTGGGTATCATCAATACATCAGTGCGCGTGATCGCTTAAAAAATTTTTTTGATCAAGGTCAATTTCAAGAAATTGCGGCCGACGTTGAAGCGGTTGATCGCTTGAAATTTAAAGACAGTAAGAAGTATAAAGATCGCCTTTTGGCCGCTCAAAAACTCACCGGGGAAAAAGAAGCTTTGGTGTGTGGTCTAGGTAAACTTAAGCACATGTCATTGGTGGCGTGCGCCTTTGAGTACAAGTTTATTGGCGGCTCGATGGGCTCTGCTGTGGGCGAGCGTTTTGTTCAAGGTATTAATCAGGCCTTAAAACACCAGGTGCCTTTTGTGTGTTTCAGTGTGAGTGGTGGTGCTCGCATGCAAGAGGGCTTGGTTTCTTTGATGCAAATGGCAAAAACCAGCGCGGCGTTGAAAAAACTTGCTAATGCCAAATTGCCGTATATTTCTGTGCTCACGAACCCAACCATGGGTGGGGTGTCAGCCAGTCTCGCGATGCTGGGCGATGTGATTTTGGCTGAACCGAATGCCTTAATCGGCTTTGCAGGGCCTCGTGTGATCGCACAAACGGTGCGTGAAACCTTACCACCGGGGTTTCAGCGCAGTGAATTTTTGCTTGAGCACGGCCATATTGATGCGATTGTTGATCGCCGAGAAATGCGCGATGAAGTGGCTGCCTTGTTAGCAAAAATGATGCATCAGAAAACCGCTTAGAGCATTTTGTTGCATGAATACAAAGCTCGATGAGTTATTAAACCCCCTTGAGGTTCACCCGCGATGGCCGTTTGATCGGCTCAAACAGTTTGCCGCTGAAAAATCTCTTAATTATCTGGATGCTTATGTGGTAGCAGTGACCGGCACCAACGGTAAAGGTTCCATGGTTGCAGCGCTTGAAGCGTTGTGTATTGCGAAAGGTTTGCGTGTAGCCAGTTTTTCTTCACCGCATTTGCTGTCAGTGACTGAGCGTATTCGTTTTCAAGGTCAGCCAGTTTCTGAATCCTCTCTCTTGGCCGCACTTAAGACCGTTTTGCCTTTGGCGGATGAATTGGGGTATTTTACGGCTTTGTTTTTTACGGCGATCATTTTGTTTCAAGCTCAGAAACTCGATGTGGTGATTTTGGAGGTCGGTGTGGGTGGCCGCTTGGACCCGATTAATATTGTTGATGCTGATCTCTGTATCATCACGCAAGTGGCCTTGGATCACCGCGAAGTGCTCGGTGATACCCGTGATGCGATTGCCTACGAAAAGGCTGGTTTAATGCGAAAAGGCGCTTGGTGTGTGTTTTGCGAAGCGGATCGCCCTAAGATGGTTGATGACGAAGCACGACGGATCGGTGCGAAGCTTGTATGTTTGGGGCGCGATTTTAAGGTTACTCAATCTTACGGGGCGAAAAGTTTTTCGGATGAATTGATGGCATCAGTTTTGGCAATTAATAAACGTTGGCCATTGACCCTTGACGAGAATACGGTCGTTAAAACTTTGTTAAATATCCAACCGCTTGGGCGCTGCCAACTGCTGGATACCGAGCCTAAAATACTGCTCGATGTAGCGCATAATCCTGCAGCCTGTGAGCGCTTAGCTCTGCGCTTAAAGGCGCGTGGTCTGTCGCCTGATGTGACCTTGTGCCAGTTTAAGGGCAACAAAGCGGTTGCGGAGAGTTTAGGGTTTTTGCGCGATCAGCTGGGTGAGGTGTTTGTTTTCCCTAAATTGGGAGAGAAAATGTTGCCGCCCGAGGCTATGCAAGCTGTATTGCATGATGTCGGCATTGCAGCTATCAGGCCGTTTTCAAAGCTAGAAATAGCCTTCGATGAGGCGCTTAGCCGGGCGCCTAAAGACGGCGTAATTCTCGTCTTTGGCTCTTTTCTCTTGGTCGGCGCTGTGATAGCTTTGTTAAAAGGGAGGGGCTTATGGATTACAAAACCAAACGCCGTTTAGTGGTTGCCATTATTATCATCGCCTTGGCGGTGATTTTCTTGCCAGCGTGGTTTGGCTCGCGTAAGCAACCGGTGGCAACGAGTTTTAAGGAAGTGCCGAATCAGCCTGCTGTGCAAAAACCGGATGCGATCAAAAATCAAGCCCCTGAAACGATTGCGAAGAACTTTCAAGCGCAAGGTCCCGTGGTTCCAGAATCACCATTAAATAACAAAGTACCTGCCACGCCTGAAGTTCAGTCGAAGCCAGCGCCTGCAGCTGCAGCAGCGCAGCTTAAAATACCGGTGCCCGCTAAAGCCGTGGCGGCCACTCAGGCTAAACCCGTCAAACCGATTAAAAAGCTCGCTGAGACTCAAGATCAAACCCCAGTGGTCGATGATTTTTCCGGCACGGGTGGTTCAGACTCCGTTCAGATTCACGAAGATGCTTTGGCGCATTTGCCGAATATTTCTGTTCGAAAAAATGATGCGACAAGCGAGAATGTCGTGGATTATCATCAGCGCGAAAAATTGGCTAAGGCTCAGAATCATGCTTTTGTGATTCAACTCGCGAGCTTTAATTCGCCTGTGCCGGGAAGACAGTTGGTGGCTAAGCTTCGAGAGGCGGGTTATGTGGCCTTTATGCAAACTGCTGAAATTCATAGCAAGCAAAAGCATCGCGTGTACGTTGGGCCGTTTACACAGTTACAGCAAGCAGAAGCTATGTTGCATATCATTGATAAAAAGCTGCACATGCACGGTTATGTGCATGACTTTAAACCTACAGTGATGATTCCCTAATGGCAACGTTTGATATTGTTTTACTCGTCATTGTGCTCCTATTTGGCGTGCTTGGTTTTATTCGTGGCTTTGTTAAGCAGCTGATTGTGACCCTGGTGTGGTTTGTTGGTTTCGGGCTTGCGATCGTGTTCACACAAACCTTGGCAGCGCATACCGGCAAATACATTCATAATCCAGACATTAATCAAACAGTGGCTTTCTTGTTGATTTTCTTTGCCACTTGGATTGTTGGCACGATCATTAAGCTGATTATCGTCAGTGGACTGGGTGGTTTGAGTTCGAGCACGGGTGGACGATTTGTAGGTTTTGTGCTGGGTTTGCTTGAGGGCGCGAGTTTATGTGTGTTGCTTATTTTTATCATTCAAAATTCAAACCAGCAAACGGCAAATTGGTTTAACACGGCCATGCTGGTTCCACCTTTGGAACATGCAGCCGCTTGGATGCAGCACTTTGCGTTTAAAGCTGTTGCCGCTAAACCTTAATTCAATTTTATAGTAGGGTCTTTTTGCAATTCATTTTTCCAAGCGAAAGCTGAAGGGGTTGAGGCCAAGTTGTTTATTATTTGAGGCGAATAGCTAACCCTATTTAACGAAAATAATGAGCAATTTGGATCAACTTTACTCAGTTTGCAGCGTGAAAATGAATTGTAAACAGACCCTATTATCGCTGGCTGGGTTTCGTTTGCTGTGAAGCTTGAGCTTGTTGGCGAACGCGAGTTTGCATGTCACGTTCTTGCTGAATCCTTTGACGGGCTTCCCAAACACGCAGTGGGTCTTGAAAGCTTGTAGACTCCAGTGCAACATCCACGGCTTTTTTCATTTCTTGGGTTTTTTCCATTAAGGCGTCGTCATTCTTGGCGAGCTCGTTGGCCATTTCATTGCTCAATTCGCAGGCCTGTACAGCTGCAGTCGCTAAGGTTTCTTCAGCATTTTGAGCATTGGTGGTTTCAATGACAGTGATGATGCGTCTTGGGATATCACTCATGCGCGACCTCGTGAGCTGGTGAGTTTTTTCAAGGTTTGAAACGTAGCAAGGTAGGGCGAGTCTTTGTTGGGTTCTTCGCTCAGGAAGCTATCGGGTGTTAGGCCGGCTAAAATACGCATGGCTGACTGTTTTTGTTCATCCGTTAACGCCGTTGATAGAGGGTTTCCACTACTGTTTTTGCACTGTTCAAAGGTTTGTTTCATGTTGGTTTCTAGGGTGTCTAGGTAGCTTGTGAGTTTTGTTTTTCGTTCTTGAAGATCATTGTCTAGCGCTTGTATCTGATCGTTGACTTTGTCTTTAAGTTGTCTAAGGTTTGTTAATGCTTGTTCTGGTGGTAAGGCTTTGGCATCCAGCGCTTCTGGATAGCTGTGAGCGGTGGACATCACATCTTGCTGGTCCATCGCGCGCTCCTCGAGGGCGCTCGCAATGCGCTCCAGCTCACTGCGTTGTAGCAAATAGTTAAGGTGCGCGCGAACCATGCGTCGTAGCAAGTATTGTGAGGCGTTATCTCCCTGTTTCTTACGGGTAAATAAGCCTTTTTTTCGCTGAGGTTCAGGCGCAACAGCCTGTTCTAAAAGCTTATCAGCTTCTTTAGCGCTAACGTTTAGGCGCTCGAACGCTTTTCGAAGATAGGGTTCCATGAGCAAGTGTTGGCGAACATCGGAGCGAATGGTTTGGCTGCCTTTAAGGGCGTTAAGGCGTTTTCGTTTGAACAGGGCTTTGAGTTTTGATGTCATGCCATTGACTCGTTGTTTAAAAGGGTTAACATGGCGAGTTGTAATCCAACTCTTACAGAGCTTAGCAAAAAAAACTGCCTATGAACAGCCTGCCAACCTTAGACGAATTCTTAGCGTGCCCAACGCCGAAAGCCTGGCTTGAGCGTGCCGAGCAAGAGCCCGAGATTCTACTGATTGACCACGCCAATTGTGAGAAAAAGGCGGCAGCCACCGCTAATAATATGCTGCAGCGTTATGTGGGCTACCCAGAGCTTTTGGATAAGATGTCGCCTTTGGCGCGTGAAGAGCTTTTGCATTTTGAGAAAGTGTTGAGCTTGATGAGAGAGCGTCAAGTCGAATACCTTTCTTTAACGCCTGGGCGCTATGCGCAAGCGCTAAACAAAGCCACACGAAAAGCTGAGCCTGAGCGCTTGATTGACCGGCTAATTATTGGCGCTTTTATCGAAGCGCGATCATGCGAGCGTTTTCATGCCTTAATTCCTCATGTCGATGAAAGCTTAGGCAAATTTTATAAAACCTTGTTCGCGGCAGAAAAGCGCCACTTTCAAAATTATTTAAAATTGGCCTACCGTTACGCCAAAGAAGATATTGCTGCGCGGATAGAATTTTTTGCTACACTGGAGGCTGACTTAATTAATTCGCCGGACCCAGAGTTTCGTTTTCACAGCGGCCTGCCGGTTTAAAAGGAGAGAAATCATGGTCAAAACGTGTTTAGTCACAGGCAGTGCCTCGGGTATTGGTTTGGGTGTTGCAACCTATTTTTATGCGCAGGGCTTAAATGTGGTGCTCACGGATGTTAATTTGGATGCGGCCAAAGCGGCGCAAGCCAAATTAGACCCTGCAGGCGAAAGAACGCTGGCAGTCAAAATGGATGTCACCAATGAGGGGGATGTGGCATCGGCCTTTGCTGCGGTGCTTGCGCGTTTTTCATCAGTGGATGTGGTGATCAACAATGCCGGTATTCAAGTCATTTCTCCCATTGATGAGTTTCCTTTAGCCGATTGGGAAAAAGTGCAAAAAATCAATCTAACGGGTAGTTTTTTAGTGGCGCGTGAAGCCATGCGTTGCATGAAAAAAACCGGCGGTGGCCGCATCGTGTTTATTGGTTCGATTCACTCGCATGAAGCGTCAAGCAATAAGTCGGCTTATGTGGCTGCGAAACATGGTTTAATGGGCTTGATGCGCTCGGTCGCGAAAGAGGGTGCTGCGCATCATATCGGGGCCAATATGGTGAACCCAGGCTTTGTGAAAACGCCGTTGGTGGAAAAGCAAATCCCTGAACAGGCCAAGCAACTCGGCATTTCAGAAGACGAAGTGATTAAAACTGTGATGCTCGGTAAAACCTTAACCGGTGAATTCACCACGGTTGAAGAAGTCGCGCGAGCCTGCTTTTTCTTCGGCACCTTTCCAAGCTTGGTGTTAACCGGCCAGACATTGCTGCTCACACACGGTTGGCATATGGAATAGGGCCAGGGTTTTTTGCGGTGCATAATATCAGTGCTGTAAGTCGCAGATTTATGCGCTCACCTTTATTGGCCTCGCGTTTCTCTTTCGCAGGGACGCTTTTCGCCATCCATGGCCGCTCTCTTACGGCATCCATGCCTCCAGAAGCCCTGCGAAAGAGAACCCATCGCCCAAACCAGTGAGCACATAAACGTATCTTGTGGCATGGTTCTCAGGGCCTGCGATACATGGACGTAAGGGAGCAGGAAGGCAGGAGCCTGTTCCTGGGAAGCATGCCACAAGATGCGATGTGCGAGCGGTTTTCGTGGAATTGGAGCTCTCAGGCGCTCTGCTTAATGACTTTCACCGTATCGGGTATCACGAGCTGGCCTTCAGTGTGAGCCTGTATCGTTTCAATCGATACGTCTTCAGCGCGTTCAAGCAAATGAAAGGCGCCGTCTTGAATTTTGAAATAACCGTATTCTGTGAACACATCCGTGATGCAGTGCTGTGCGGTGAGTGGCAAAGTGCATTCGCGCAGTAGTTTAGGTTCGCCGTCTTTGCTGATGTGGGTCATCGCCACTAAAATGCGCTTGGTCCCGGCCACCAAGTCCATCGCGCCACCCATACCTTTGACAAGTTTGCCGGGAATCATCCAAGATGCGATTGAGCCATGCTGGTCCACTTCAAACGCCCCTAGAATCGTCAGGTCAATATGGCCGCCGCGGATCATGCCAAAGCTATCACTCGAAGAGAAATACGCCGCCCCTTTCACCGCGGTGACGGTTTGTTTGCCGGCGTTCACAAGGTCTGCATCCACCTCGCCTTTGTTAGGGTAAGGGCCCATGCCGAGCAAGCCGTTTTCCGTTTGTAGCATCACGTCCAAATGTTCGGGAATGTGGTTGGCGACCAAGGTCGGAATGCCGATACCTAAGTTAACATAGTTGCCGTCTTTGATTTCTTGTGCGATGCGTGCGGCAATTTGATCACGTGATAATGGCATATTATTGGCCCTCCGCCAGGGTTAAACGTTCAATGGGTTTTTCAAATTGCCCTTGAATGACACGATTGACATAGATGCCGGGCGTATGAATATCGTCGGGGTCTAGCGCACCTGCGGGCACGATTTCCTCGACTTCGGCGATGGTGATTTTACCGGCCGTGGCCATTTCAGGGTTAAAGTTACGCGCGGTTTTTCGGTAAACCAGGTTGCCCATGGTGTCCGCTTTCCAGGCTTTGATTAAAGCGAAGTCAGCGGTGAGCGCCTTTTCCATGAGGTAGAGTTTACCGTCGAATTCACGGGTTTCTTTACCTTCAGCCACCACGGTGCCCACACCAGTCGGCGTGTAAAATGCAGGGATGCCTGCACCACCTGCACGAATACGCTCGGCCAGTGTGCCTTGTGGAATAAGTACGGCTTCTAGCTCGCCCGATAACACTTGTTCGGCATAGATTTTGCATTCGCCGACATAGGAGCCAATGACGGTCTTAATTTGTTTGTTCTCCAGCAAGCGGCCAAGGCCAAAACCATCGATGCCAGCGTTATTGGAAATAATGGTAAGATCGTTAAGTGAAGTTTTGGCCAGCCGGTGTAAAAGATTTTCAGGAATGCCGCACAGGCCGAAGCCGCCGCACATCAGTGTCATACCGGATTCAATGCCCGAAAGAGCCTCTTCGTAGGTTTGGCAAACTTTATTTAACCCAGCCATTGGCGATCCCCTTTATCCCTTAAGTTGGCTAAGGCTAGAGGATCGCGCTGCCTAGGTCAAGATTCAGCCAGGCAGTGATGCGTGTTTTGGTATTGCTGTAGAAAATAGAGGATCTGGACTTTATCCCCCGTGGCCATGCCGCCTTCTAGTCGGCTGCGTGTGTGACCGGCTTCATTGTAGTCAGCACCAATGATGTGGCTCAAACCTTGAGACTCACCGTTAAAACTTTCAGCGAAGTTGCTGCACGCGGCCTGAGTGTCTTTATTGGCCAGGCACATCTTATAAGCAAAGTTATCGCTATCATGCTCGATTAGCTGGGCTTGTATGTGTAAATCTTGCCCTGGGCTGGGTGTTGAATAGTCATACTTTTCAAGGCTTGATTTGAACGTGTTTACCGCTTGGCAGTAATCAGGGGAGCCAGCCAGCGCCAATGAACAAAGCGCTAAAGCCAAAAATAGAGTGGTTAAGCGTCGCATGGATTTATCTCCTTTTTTATTACGCTTTTTTAGCTATAGCCGATATCGTTCAAATGACACGATGATTCCACTAAAGATATCTACAGTATTAACCATGAACCTTAACAAAAGCTTAACGGCAATGATTTTCCCCTGATCTTCTCCCACAAAAATGCTTATTTATTAGTTATAAAATCCACTTTTTCGTCAAGTTTTGCTGTGTTTCTCTTGGCGACTTGAATTTCGAGGGACGCCTTTAAGGCATGTCTTGAAGTTTGATTTTTCGTCATCGTGAGACAAAGGCGTGATAATCCGGGGGAATTTAAACCCGGATTTTCAATGCTACGCATTTTAACTCGGTCTACCCAAGACGGTTGCTACGTTGGCTAAAACTGGCAATCTGAAGGCTCGCTGGCTTCACACACTTTCCGTGTATGAGAGCTTTGCTCAAAATGCCAATAGGGGCCGACAGGTTCTTGGTCTTGTGTGCTAGCTAAAGAGACTTCGCTGTAATAGGGCGGCTCTTTTAAACGGTAATAGCACTGAGACGCATAAGCCACTTTAGGTAGCCATTCAGCTCGGTGAAAATCATTGACCTCAGCTTGAAAGCGTTTGAATGTGGCCTGACCCACCGGCTCATCGTCGTTGGTATCGAGTGCGACAAAGGGCGTGATATCGCCTTGTCGGATTTGCAAGGCGCTAGGGCAGGTTAAAGCCAGCGATAAAACAGGCGCGCAACACAATAGCGCGCCGAGTGTGGCGTGTTTCATAGTATCTCCAGGAAAATAAGATAAGTCTTTTCACCATACGTATTATTCTGAGTAGAGCAAGTGAAACCTTGCGGTTTTTAAGTATAGAATTTTGTCAAAAAATGTGAGGCCTTATATTTTGGCCCGTTATAAACCTTAACAAGCCTTAAAAGTGTCGGTATGATGCTCGCAAATTGAATATGAAGCCGCTTTATGATCACACTCAACAATATCAATAAAACTTACACCGTGGCGGGCACCGCATACCCAGCACTTACTGGTATGAGCTTCACGGTCGAGGCTGGCGAAATCTTTGGCATCATTGGCAAAAGCGGGGCGGGTAAGAGTACCTTGGTGCGCTGCCTCAATGGGCTTGAGAAAATCACTTCCGGCGACGTTCAAATCGATGGTCAGAGTATTGTCGGTTTGAGTGATAGCGCCTTGCGACAAACGCGTCGCAGTATTGGCATGATATTTCAACATTTCAATTTATTAAGCTCGCGCACAGCCTTTGACAATATCGCTTTGCCTTTAGAGCTTGTCGGCAAAAATCAACAGGCGATCGCTGCACGTGTGAACGATTTACTGCGTTTGGTTGAGCTGGAAGGCTTGGGCGGCTCTTACCCGCATGAGCTAAGCGGTGGCCAGAAACAACGTGTGGCGATTGCCAGAGCGTTGGCGACAGAGCCTAACGTTTTGTTGTGTGATGAAGCAACGTCTGCGCTAGACCCGGAAACCACGGTTTCAATTTTAAATCTACTCAAAAAAATTAATCAAACCTTGGGTATTACGGTTGTATTGATCACGCATGAAATGGATGTGGTTAAGCAGGTTTGCCACCGTGTCGCGGTGTTGGATCAAGGTCGTTTGGCTGAGTTGGGCAAAGTGGTGGATGTGTTTATTCGGCCGCAGTCTGATGTGGCTAAACGTTTAACGCAAGCCAGCTTGCATTTGGAACTGCCTGATTCCATTAAGTCGAAGCTGCATGCGGAAAAGGCGGGGCACCCGATTGTGCGTTTGGCATTTGTGGGTGCATCTGCCGAAGTGCCGGTCACTACCTTATTGCATGATCGCTTTTCTGTAACCTGTAATATTTTGCAGGCCGACTTGCAAGTGATCGACGGTGACAGTGTGGGCTTTATGGTGTGTGAACTGCAGGGCACGCAAGAACAATCGGATGCGGCGCTTGCGCACTTACAAGCCCAAGGCATTAACGTAGAGGTGTTGGCTTATGTCTCATAGTCTAGCCTTAATGCCTTTGTTGGTCGCGACCTGGCAAACGCTTTACATGGTTTTTATTGCCAGTGTCTTGGGTATTGTTGGTGGTTTGGTGTTGGGTGTTGTTTTGTATAATACACAAACCGGCGGCTTGTGGGCGCACCGCGCTTGGCATCAGGTTCTGGGTTTTATCACGAATGTGGGTCGCTCGGTGCCGTTTATCATTCTGATGATTGCGATTTTACCGTTCACACGCTTTGTGGTGGGCACGAGCATTGGGATCAATGCCGCCATTGTGCCTTTGGTGATTGCCGCTATTCCTTATTTTGCTCGGATTGTTGAAAGTGCTTTGGGCGAAGTGCCGTTTGGTATTCGAGAAGCTGCTTTGGCGATGGGTGCGACGCAGTGGCAAATTATCACGAAGTTTTTATTGCCTGAAGCGTTGCCTGCTTTGATTCGCGGCTCGACCCTATTGATTGTCGGTTTGATCGGCTATTCAGCCATGGCCGGTGCTGTCGGCGGCGGTGGTTTGGGCGAGCTTGCCATTAACTACGGTTACGAACGTTTCGATGCCTTGGTGATGCTGGAAACAGTGGTAATCTTGGTGCTCATTGTGCAGTGGGTGCAAACCTACGGTGACCGCTTGGCCAAGCGTCCGCGTTTAAAACGGTTGGCAATCGTTGCGATTATCTTTGCTTTGCTGTGCGTGGTCTCGCAAGCGTGGCCCAAAGGTGAACAGGCGCATACGATTCGTGTGGGTATCATGGGTGGCGCAGAAGAAAACATTATGCAGGTCGCTAAGCGTGTGGCTTGGGATCGTTACCATGTGCATTTACAGTTGATTACTTTTGATGATTATGTGCTGCCCAATACAGCCCTAAATAATGGTAATTTGGATGCGAATATTTTTCAGCACGTGCCGTATTTGGATACACAAATCAAAGCGCGTCATTATAAGCTCGTACCGATTGCGAAAACCTTTATTTATCCTCTGGGTTTTTACTCGAAAAAATACACGAGTCTTTCCGCTTTGCCAGAAGGGGCCGTGGTTGCGATTCCCAATGACCCGAGCAATGAAGGCCGCGCATTATTGCTGTTGCAACAATCGGGCTTGATTAAAATGAAACCGGGTGTCGGGCTGCTTGGTACGCCAGCTTCTGTGATTCTTAACCCGTATCATTTACATTTTGTCGCTATGAATGCGGCGCAAATTCCCCGTGCTTTAAAGGATGTGGCGATGGGTGCGCTAACCAATGACTTCGTGGGCCCTGCAGGGTATACGGTGAATCAGGCGCTGTTGAAAGAAGGCAGCCATTCACCTTATGCCAACGTGATCGTGGTGCGTGCACAAGATCAGCATAAGCCGATTTTTAAAGCTTTGATTGCGGCCATGCACTCCAAGCCTGTGCTTGAAAAAACGCAAGCTTTGTTTCCGGATGGCGCGGCAATAGCGGCCTGGTATTGATCGCTTGCGCGCGAAGCTGGGTGTTGTTATTCTGCCTGTTCGATCTTAGGAGTAGCACGCGATGCGTTTTTTGATGTCTTCGGCCATGATGGCTTTAACGTGTGTGGCTTTGGCTGCGCCACATTATTCACAATCTCGTTTGAATGCGTTTCAAAGTGAGCTCAATGATGCGGCGAATCAGCCAGCTGAGTCAACTCAATCCATGCTGGCAAGCAAAGCCGTTGAAGTTCAAGATGCGCAAGTGTTTTCGGCCAGTGCTGGGCAAGATACCAAAGTCATCATGCGTTTTGTGAATCGTGATGAGCACGGCCATGCGGTTCAGGCTGTCTATTCTCCCTTGGCCAAACAAGCACAATTACAGACAGCTGTGCAAATCAACGGCAAACTGGTGAATGTACAGGTGCATTCCTTTGCGTTACAGCTCAACTCCACCACGTGGTTGGGGCAAAAGCAAAAGCACGTTGAGCTGATGAACTTGAGCCAAAGCTTAACACCTGGTCAAACTGTGCCGCTGGTGATTATCTACCGCGATGGCAGCTATGATGCCTTTGATGCAAAAGTGGTTTCGTCCAGCTAATCCTGTGAGTTTTAGGGACACGCCCTAGATTAGCTGGGTGATATCATCCAGTGAGACCAGGCGAGCCTCGCTATCCCGGCGGTGCTTGTATTCCACACGGTTTTCCGCTAGGGTTTTTTCGCCGATCACGATACGGTGCGGAATGCCAATGAGGTCCATGTCGGCAAATTTTACACCTGGGCGTTCTTTGCGGTCATCTAATAGCACATCGATGCCTTGGCTTTGAAACTTTTCGTAGAGCGCATCGGCTGCTTTTTGTACGGCTTCAGATTTATCATAACCAATCGCAATAATGACAGCGTCAAACGGTGCCATGGCTTCAGGCCATATAATGCCCCGTTCATCGTGGTTTTGTTCGATCGCAGCGGCCACGACGCGGGAAACGCCAATGCCGTAGCAACCGGCAATCACGGTTTGGGCTTTACCGTTTTCATCGAGTACATCAGCGCCCATGGCTTTCGTGTATTTATCGCCATTTTGAAAGATATGGCCCACTTCAATGCCGCGAGTAATTTCTAGTGTACCTTTACCGTCAGGGCTTTTGTCGCCCACAACAACATTTCTCAGATCATACGTATCGGTGAAGTTGGCGTCACGTTGCCAGTTCACATGACGATAATGCTCGCCGTCTTCATTCGCGCCACAAGAGAAGTTGCGTATCAGTGCGGCGGTATTGTCGGCAATGATGGGTACGCTTAATCCAACAACGCCCAGCGAACCAAAGCCTGCGCCAACGGTACTGCGAACTTGTGATTCATCGGCCATGGTTAATGGCGCCTTAACTAAAGGGTGTTTCTCGGCTTTGATTTCATTGAGTTCATGATCGCCGCGTAAGACGAGCGCAACTAAGGGGTGTTCGCTGCCTTCGACAAACAGGGTTTTTACGGTTTTCTCAACCGGTATGTCATGGTGGTTAACCAAGTCTTGGATGGTTTTTGCATTCGGTGTGGCGAACATTTCAATCGCTTTTTCGGTCTCGTCATCTGCGGCGATAGCGAAGGCCTCGGCTTTTTCGATGTTTGCTGCGTAATCACTCTCGTTGCTGAAGGCAATGCTGTCTTCGCCGGTGTCGGCGAGTACGCAAAACTCGTGTGAATTATCGCCACCGATATTGCCCGAATCGGCCATGACGGCACGAAACGTTAAACCCAGTCGGGTGAAAATATTCGTGTAAGCCTGTTTCATGTCTGCGTAGGTCTTATCTAAAGAGTTTTGTTCGAAGTGAAATGAGTAAGCATCTTTCATGACAAATTCACGTGCGCGCATGACACCAAAACGCGGGCGAATTTCATCACGAAACTTGGTTTGAATTTGATAAAAAATTTGGGGCAGTTGTTTATAGCTTCGAAGCTCGTGCTTCACCAAATCGGTGATCACTTCTTCGTGTGTAGGGCCGAGGCAAAACTCGTTATCGTGGCGATCGTTTAAGCGCAATAGTTCTTTGCCGTATTGTTCCCAGCGACCACTGTCTTCCCAAAGTTGCTTGGGTTGAACCATGGGCATCAAAATTTCTTGAGCGCCTAGCGCGTTCATTTCTTCGCGTACAACGGTTTCCACTTTTCGCAGCACGCGAAGACCCAATGGTAGCCAGGTATAAATGCCTGAACTGACTTTGCGGATAAGGCCTGCGCGTAGCATGAGCTGATGGCTAATAATCTGCGCCTCAGCGGGGGTTTCTTTAACGGTGGCCAGTAAGAACTGTGAGGCTTTCATAGTGAATCGCTTTTTATCTGTTTAAGTTCGCGAGTTTAATGGTTTTTCATAAGCGTGCCAATCCTGGCCTGATGAAAAGCTTTAAGCTTAGGTCCTTGACCTTGGGCTCAAAGGGGTTATACTTGTACGAAATAACTTACACAGAGGTGTTTTATGGGTTGGATTATTCTTATTGTCGTTTTGGTTGTAGTGGTCGGCTTTGTTTCGATCTACAATCGCTTGATTCGATTTATCGAGGCTGTTCGCAACAACGAAAAGCAAATCGATATTCAGTTAGATCGTCGCTACAAAGTGTTTCAATCGTTGATCGAAGTCGTTAAAAAATACATGAACTACGAGCAAACGACCTTGAAAGACGTGGTGGCTTTGCGTAACCAAGCGCAGGCTGCGAAAGATTCCGGTGATGCGAAAGCGCGTCAACAAGCGGAAGACAGTATTTCTAAAATTGCCGGTGGTTTGAATGTGGTGTTTGAACAATACCCTGACCTAAAAGCCAACCAGAATGCACTGCAACTGCAAGAAGAAATCGTCAACACGGAAAATAAATTGGCGTTCGCTAAACAGGCCTATAACGACAGTATCGAACGTTATAACGCAGAGAAAAAATCCTTGATTCAATCCTTTGTGGTTTCAGCGTTTAAATCGAAATTGGATGTCAACTTTGTTTACTGGAACTTGCCAGAAGAAGACATTAAGAAACAAGAAGACTACCGTGTTGATTTAGGTGATGTGAATTCAAAAAACGATAAAGAATAATGACAGTTTACAGTCAATATGCTTCACAGGCCGCGGATTGGCGCGGCCAACTTCGTAAAAACTCACAGCGCACGACGATGGTTATTTTCATCTTCCTGCTGTTGTATGTGTTTGTCGGCTTGTTGATCGATTTGTTTTTTCACCACACAGGTATGGTGCAGCTCGCGCAGCAACAATACCCCACGCAAGCCTATGTGCCTTTAGGCCAGGTTTTTATAGACCTGGTCACGTTTAAAATCATTCCTTGGGCTACCTTGATCATGCTGGCAGTTGCCGTGGTTTCTTTGTTGATTACGTATAGCCTCTATGATCGCTTGATGTTGATGGGTACCGAGTATGTGGAAATCACTGAGCAAACGACGGATTACGATGGCAAACAGCTGTATCATATTGTTGAAGAAATGAAGGTGGCGGCCGGCATGCGCTATATGCCAAAAGTGTTTATCATCGAAGCCGATTATATGAATGCTTTCGCCAGCGGCTACAGTGAAAAATCTGCCATGGTCGCTATCACGCGTGGCTTAATGAAAAAACTCGATCGTGCTGAATTACAGGCGGTGATGGCGCATGAGTTGAGCCATATCCGTCACGGGGATATTAAACTCACACTGACTGCCAGTGTCTTGAGTAATTTAATGCTCATGGCCATCGATATGCTGTTTTACGGCGTATTATTTGGCGGTGGACGCCGTGGCAATGATCGCGAAGGCGGCGCCAATATTCTGGTCTTAGTGATTGTGGTTTTGCGCTTTATATTGCCGATTATTACCGTGATTTTAATGCTGTATTTATCGCGTACACGAGAATACATGGCCGATGCGGGCAGTGTCGAGCTCATGCGGGATAATGATCCTATGGTTCGCGCGTTAATTAAAATTGATCAAGATCACCAGCAAAACGCGATGCGCTACCAAGCACAATACACGAGTACGCCGCATGAGGCGGTACGTCGTGAGTCCTATATCTTTGATCCGACTCGCGCAGGTTTTAAAGGTGCGGGTGGTTTGAATGACTTTTTCTCCACGCACCCGAGCATGAAAAAACGCTTGGCTGCGCTGGGTGTAAAGTTCAAACAATAAGTCCTTTGGGAGGGCATTATGGCTAAAACTTCGAAACCTATCTGGATTAAAGTTCGCAAGTACATGCTCACAGGCTTGGTGGTCTGGCTGCCTCTGGCGGTGACCTTATACATCATTATTTTTATCGTCAGTTTGATGGATAAAAGCGTGAAGCTTTTGCCGCATGCGTTTCAGCCGCAGCAAATTTTTGGCTTTCATATCCCTGGGTTGGGGCTGATTTTAACCTTGCTGGTGTTGTTTTTCACCGGCATGTTTGTCACAAATTTCTTCGGTCAAAAATTGTTTTCAATTTGGGAGAAAATGGTCGGGCGCATTCCTTTGGTTCGCTCGATTTATATGGGTGTGAAGCAAATTGTTGAAGCTTTGGTTGAGCCGAGTGGTAAAGCCTTTCGCAAAGTGTATTTGATTGAATACCCTCGCAAGGGAACCTGGAGTATTGCCTTTCAAACCGGTGTTGCAGCATCAGAAATCACAAAGGCGGTGCACCAAAATACGTTGACTTTGTTTGTGCCGACAACACCAAACCCCACCTCAGGCTTTTTGTTGATGGTGCCAGCCGATGAGGCCAAAGAGTTAGACATGAGTGTCGATCAAGCCTTGAAAATGGTTATTTCCTTGGGTGTGGTTCAACCTAAAGATGTCCCGCTCGTCAAGCCTGATCAAGTTTAGTGCTGCTTAACAAAAAAAGCCCGAGGTACTCTCGGGCTTTTTTATTCTGATCAGGACAGTTTAAAATAAGTATCCCAATGTTAATAATGCGGTCATCACATGTTGAGGGTGTGTTGACAGCGTGTAGCTTGTGCCTGATACGGTTTTAGTCGATGTGGCTTTGTTGTAGAACGCCATGTTGTATTCAAGGCCTACCAGCACGTGTGGCATCAGTTTATAGCGAAGGCCTAGCCCGACCATGGGTCCATTGGCAAAACGATTCGTGCTAAAGTCAGCCGTTGTTGTACCGCTGTTAGTATCCACCGTTTTATAATCTTCTTTCATCCATTGCCAGCCGAGCGTTAAATAAGGCAATAGGCGAGATGAGAGTGCGTAACCTAATTTTGCATTAAGGCCATAGGTTGCTTTGAAATCATTCTCAAGCGTTGAGATACGGCTACTACCATAGTTATTGCTGGACTTTTCATTGCCTTGAGCGATGCCTGCTGTGCCGCCTGCACTAAGATACATTTGGTTATGAAATTGATAACCGTAGTCAAACTGTAAGTTCTGTGTTGACTGCGTGGTTGTGGTATCACCATTCTGGGTGTAACCATTGCTGCCAGATTTTACTTGTGAGGCTTTGTTGTCCACGATACGAAAGCCTAGGCCTAATCCTGCACTAAAGCCTGTGAATGTGCCATAAGAGGGGTTTGCAGCATAGCCTGTGCAAGCTAGTGATAAGCCGATACCGGCAAGGCAAAGTGGGAGTACTTTCATTGTGCTTTCCTTTCTAGATTGAATGGCAAAATTGTAGGGTAAATAGTGTGCCTATGTCCAATGCTAATTTAAAACCACAGCGCGAGCGTGGATACAATGTGTTTGGCTAGCGCACTTTTAGGCATTTCTTCAAGAACTAATCGTCGGCCGTCTTTGTGGTAGAGGGTTGCGGCATTATGAGCTTGCTCGAAACCTTTTTGAAAATCCACTTCGTTAGCAACAACCATGTCCAAGTGTTTCGCTTTTAATTTGTTAAACGCATAGTTTTCAATGTTATGGGTTTCAGCGGCAAAACCGACACAAACTGGTTTTGGATTGAGGCTCGCCACGGTTTTTAAGATGTCCGGTGTCCGAACCAAGTTGAGCGTTAAGTTATCGTCGGTTTTTTTGATTTTTTGCGAGGCAATGCCCGCAGGTTTGTAATCTGATACGGCGGCGCAAGCGATAAAAACATCGACGGTATCGATAAGCTTCATCACAGCGTTTAGCATGTCATCTGCACTGATCACAGAAATGCACTTCGCGCCTTTAGGCGGCGTCAAAGCGGTTGGGCCGGAAACCAGTGTAACGTGCGCACCCAGGTCCAGTGCGGCATGGGCCAGTGCGTAGCCCATTTTTCCGCTGGAACGGTTCGACAAGAACCGCACCGGGTCGATCATTTCGCGTGTGGGGCCTGCGGTGATGAGGATGTGTTTTTCGGTAAGGTTCATAGTTGCGCCACGATAGATTCTGGTTCAGGTAAGCGGCCAGGGCCAATATCGCCGCACGCTTGCTCACCATCGGCAGGCTCTAAAATGCGAATGCCGTGTTCTTCTAAGGTGTTAATATTGCTTTGAACCAGCGTGTTCTTCCACATTTGTTGATTCATGGCGGGCGCTAAAATAATTTCTGCGCTGGAAGCCAGGCATACGGTGGTGAGCAGGTCGTCAGCAAAGCCGTGGGCGAGACGGGCGATAAAGTTGGCACTGGCTGGCGCGATTAAAATTTTCTCAGCAAAACGCGCAAGCTCAATGTGGCTCATAGCCGCTTCGGCCTCTTCATCGAGTAAGTGCGTGTGTACACGCTCACCCGTTAAGGCTTGAAAAGACAGGGGTGTAACAAATTGTTGGGCAGAGGCTGTCATCACAACACGGACGGTGTCACCACGTTTTTTGAGTAGGCGTGCAATTTCGCAGGCTTTATACGCGGCAATGCCGCCAGTTACACCTAAAACAATGTTCATTCTCATTCTCCATGATTGAGTTCATAGGCCGCGCGTAAGCCATGCAGCGCAAGATCGGGCACAATTAAGTCGAAAATTTTCTCGTCTTCGAATAAATGTGAAAACCCACCTGTGCCAATAATGAGCGACTCTTTGTTTGCAAACGTTTCTTGCCTGATACGTGCGCTGATTTCCCGCAATGCTGCACAATGGCTGAAATACAATCCGGATTGAATGCTTTCGGCTGTACCTTTGCCAAGGGCGGTTTGTGTTTTCACAATTTCAACGGCGGAGAGTTTAGCCGTGTTGTTTTCCAGTGCCATCATGCACAGTTTAATACCGGGAATGATCACGCCGCCTAAGTAATGACGTTCTTGGTTGATGGCGCAAAAGGTGGTGGCTGTGCCCAAATCAATGATGATGAGGTTTTTCTGTGGGAAGGAGTGCGTGGCGGCAATCGCATTAGCAATACGGTCGGCGCCCACTTCTATAGGGTTTCGGTATTTGATATTCAGACCGGTTTTAACGCCGGCTTGTAATACAAAGGGCTCAACATCAAAGTATTTCATGCAGGCTGATCGGATCGAATAATCCAGACTGGGTACAACCGAGCAGAGCGCAATACGGTCAATCGCGGAATGATCCATGCCGTTTTCACGGATCACTGCGCGTAAAAAAACGCCGAGCTGGTCGGAGGTGACCACTTGTTTGCTGTCATAACGAAAACGTAGTAATAGCTCATCGCCTGAGAAGACGCCGCCAAAAATGTGAGAGTTGCCGATATCGAGGGTGAGTAGCATCTTGTTTGTCTCCTGGTCACTGCCGATTAAAGTCAATGCTTCGATCCGAATTATACTCGCTACGCGGCCATTAGCGACCGTTTTTGTTGATAATCTTGTTTTAATCGTTTGATTTCTAGGTTAAGTCCCACGGGTTTTTGAAAGCTTTGGGCGCGGCCGAGCTGCATAATGGCCTGAGCCAGTTGACCGACTTTCGCATACAGTTTGGCCCGCGTGACAAAGGCCGCTTTTTTCTCGCCACCATGACCTTGGGCGTGTGCCAGTAGATCCAAATAGGCTAGGCTGCTTGTGCCTTCGTGTTGTGATTCCAGCACCTGTGCTGCTTGTTTGTAGTGTTTTGCACTGATGAGAAGGTCGGCATAAGTGAGTGTTAGCGCAGTATTTTCAGGCTCGTAATAATGCGTTTCTTTGATGAGTGCTAGCGCCTTGCTGCTTTGGCCTGCTTTCATGTACGCTCTGGCAAGGCTTGCTTCAAGCAAGCTATTTTCTGGGTGTTGTGCGTTGATGGTTTTTAGGCGACCAATAGCATCATTGTATTCTCTCGCTTTTAAAAGACACAGCGCATAGGCGTATTGTGCGGGCAGAGTGTTTAGTGATTTTTGTTTAAGCTCTCGGGCTGTTTTTTTAGGATCATCTGTAGTGTCAGCCAGAGCGCGTGCTTGAATAAGTTGGTATTGTAGGCTGGCTTTGCTTGCTTTATCGTGATCGCTTTTCAGGGCGGCTTCTGCATAGCGTCGGCTGCTTAAGGGGTGTGAGCTGAAATTTTCGATGATATCGTCCACTGGCGTTTGTCGCTCATCACGATTCATTTGCGCGAGAAAATTAGCCATATCTTTTCGGCTAAAACCGGCGCGTTGTAAAATTTGAAGCCCCACGCGATCAGCTTCTTGTTCAAAGGCCCGTGATGTGCGCATCCCCCGCTCAAAGCTTGCGCTAGCGCCGGCTGCGGCAATGCCTGCGCCGCCTGTGGCTAATCCTGCCAATATGCTGCCAAGGCCGAGCAATTGATCGCGCTTGGCTTCTTCGATACCGCGCGCAATATGGCGCTGCATGACGTGTGCCATTTCATGGGCCATTACCGAGGCTAGCTCACCTTCGGTGCGCGCTGTCATCAGTGTGCCTGTGTTTAAGCCGATATAGCCACCTGGGCCGGCAAAAGCATTCACGGTGCCGTCTTTGATGACGAAAAAGGTGAGTTGTTGCTGAGGTTTTGGGCTAGCGGCAAGCAAGCGTGAGCCCAGTTGATCCATGTACTGGTTCACGAAATAATCTTCGACAACGGGTGAGGTTGAGAGGATGTAGCCATAAAACTGTTGACCGATGAGCTCTTCCATAACCGAAGAGAGTGTGTTTTGGCCGGCGCTGTTAAGGTTGGGTAAATTATAGCTCGCACCCGTCAGGCTAAGACTGAGGGCGAGTAACAATCCAATAATAAAGCGCATAGAAACGGTCCTTTGTGGTTGACGTCTGAGTGTAGGCTGCTCGAAGAGCAAGTGCAAACACATTGACGTTTCGACTATCGGTTTGCGATAATCATCGACTTTTTAAGCCGAGCCTAACCATGCGCGTTGATGATTTTGACTACGACCTCCCTGAGGAACTGATCGCGAAATACCCCTGCAGTGAGCGTACAGGCAGTCGCTTGATGCATGTGGATGCGCGGGGTGCGATCGCTCACCGCCATTTCACTGACTTGCCTGATTTACTACAGCCGAATGATCTTCTCGTGTTTAATAACACGCGTGTTATTCCGGCTCGTTTATTTGGGCAGCGGCCGACGGGCGGAAAGATTGAGGTGCTGATCGAGCGGGTGTTTTCTCACTCTAAAGCGCTTGCGCATGTGCGCTCAAATAAAAAGCTCAAGCCTGGCGCTGATATTGAGCTGTCTGAGAATGTGGTTCTTGAGGTTTTGGATCGTGCGGGTGATTTGTTTGTGTTGGGCTTAAAAACTGACGGTGAATTATTGTCGGTGATTGAGTCTTTAGGTCATATGCCACTACCACCGTATATCGATCGTGATGATGAAACCTTGGATCAATCTCGGTATCAAACCGTGTACGCAAAAGAAAAAGGTGCTGTGGCTGCGCCCACGGCGGGCTTGCACTTTGATGAAGCCTTGCTTGAAAAAATGGATGTCATGGGGGTGGCCAGAGCTGAGGTGACTCTGCATGTTGGTGCCGGTACGTTTCAAACGGTGCGTGTGGAAAATGTGAAAGACCACGTAATGCATGCTGAATACATTGATGTGAATGAGACAGTCTGTGAGCAGATTCGTGCTTGCAAGGCACGAGGTGGTCGTGTGATTGCTGTCGGTACCACAAGTTTACGAAGTTTAGAATCGGCTGCGCAAAGCGGTGAAATTCAGCCGCTTCAAGGTGATACCGATATTTTTATTTACCCCGGTTATGCTTTTAAAGCGGTTGATGCCTTGATCACCAATTTTCATTTACCTAAATCTACGCTGATTATGTTGGTTTCGGCTTTTTCGGGCGTGCAGACCATTCAAGATGCCTATCAAACGGCCATTGAGGAGCGCTATCGCTTCTTCAGTTACGGTGATGCGATGTTCCTTGAATTGGCAAAAAAGCCCTAAATGATATATAAATAGGCAACGTCCCTAAAGTCTCGGTAGGAGCGAAAAACAGGATAATCGAGGAAAAATAGCTGAGGATTTGAGGCGAATATTGAACATATTTAACGAGAAGCTTCAGCTATTTTTACCGATTTTGCTTGTTTTGCAGCCTAGCGACGACTTTAGGGACGTTGTCTAGGTCACTCAATTCACAAAGGAGGTGTGTTATGGGTATCGTGTTTGCCATTGAGCTCTTGTTGATGGTCCTTTTATTCATCTATTTAAACTTCCACTTGGCCCGTAAGCGCATGGCTGAAAAAGTTCATCATGGTCATGGTGAGCATGAGGCTGTGATGCGTGCAGTCCACGCCCATCACATGAGCATGGGTTACACGAGCTTGGGTGTGGCCATGATTCTTTACCTTTGGCTTCAAGGTATTGATGCGACGTTTGCGATTATCTATGGCGCCGCACTGTTTATTGGTTGTTTATTGTACGCTTATTCGGTGTTGTGCTACGAGGTGAAGCACAAAGACGATTACTTGTTTCGTAAGGTGGGGGGCAGTTTGGCCTTGTTGGCGATTTTTGCCTCAGCACTGACGGCCTTCATTGCTTTGCTATAAGCCATTGCGGCCACGTTATAGTTCATAAATAAGCCAAGTGGCCTGGGTGATGGCCACTTGGTTTAATCTGTAAATGCCTTTCACTTTGTTTGAAGTCTCGTTATAATCAGCGCCTTTAAATCAATGCTTAAGGATCGCTCATGAGCTTCATTTCAACAGCCTTTGCGGCAACACCAGCGGCGGGCAGCGCCACGGCTGCTCCATCACCCTCCATGACGCCTTTGTTTGTTATTGTCGTACTCATGGTGCTGTTTTATGTTTGGATGTGGCGCAACCAAAGCCGCAAGAACAAAGCTCAGCGTGATTTACTCGGTAATATCAATCAGGGCGATGAGATCATGACCACAGGCGGTGCTTTGGGGCGAGTGGTGTCAGTGAATGAGCACCACGTGGTTTTGACTGTGTCGCAAAATGTCAACATGACGTTCCAAAAGGCGGCTGTGAGCACGGTATTGCCTAAGGGCACTATCAAAGAATTTTAATTGCCGACAAAGGATCGCCTGAATGAATCGTTACGCTCGCTGGAAATACTTTGCGCTTTTAGTTATTGTTATTGTCGCGTTTATTTATGCGATACCCAACGTCTTTCCAGATGATCCATCGGTACAAGTTTCCAGTGCCACCCCTGGTCAACCCATGATGAACAGCGATTTGAATCAAGTCGTCTCTTTATTACATCGTGATCATTTGGCCTATAAATCAGCTGCGATTGATGATGATAAAGTCCTTGTGCGTTTTGCCGGGATTGATGCGCAAGCCAAAGCTAAAGATTATTTGTCTGACAATTTGGGCAAAAACTACGTGGTCGCCATCACGCTGGCGTCTGCGACACCTGAGTGGTTGCAGAGTTTAGGCGCGTTGCCGATGCGTTTAGGTCTCGATCTTCGAGGTGGTGTAAGCTTGTTGCTGCAAGTGGATGTGGACGCGGTCGTGCGTGCTCGCGAGCAGGGTGATATCCGCGGTGTCGCCGATGCCTTGCGCAAGCAGGATATCCACTACACCGATTTAAGTTTGGGTAAGCAAGCGATTCAAGTGACGTTTAGGAATGCATCGGATGCTTCGCAGGGTGAAAGTTTGTTGAAAAGCCAGTTGTCAGGTTACGCCTGGAGGCGTTCGGGCTTAACGGTCAATGGGCAAATGACACCGGCGGCGATCGAGTCCATTCGTCAATACACGATTGACCAAACGCGTGAAACGATTCAGCGACGCGTGGATGCTTTGGGCGTGAGCAACGCAACCGTTCAGCAAGCAGGCCTTAACCGTATTTCCGTTGATTTGCCTGGTATTCAAGATGCCACGCAAGCACAAAGCCTTTTGGGTAAAACAGCCACTATCGAATTTCATTTGGTCGATACTGAGCATGATCCGATGGTTGCTGCGAGCACGGGCGTTGCGCCAGCTGGCACGACCTTATATCAATACGAAGGCCAGCCGATTTTGTTGAAAAACCCGATTATTTTGTCGGGTGATTCTGTGACATCGGCGGCGAGCGCGTTTGATCAAAACGGTCGTCCTGCGGTGAATATTCACTTGGGCGGTGCGGGTGAAACCCAGTTTTATCATGTGACCAGTCAAAACATTAATAAGCCTTTGGCGGTGTTATATATTGAAACGAAGTCCAAGCAAGTCACCTTGCCCAATGGCCAAAAAAATATTGTGTATAACACCACGAAAAAAGTGATTAACTCAGCAAATATCGAATCCGCGTTGGGCGCACAATTCCAAGTCATGGGTTTGTCGAGCACGGCTGAGGCGAATCAATTAGCGTTGCTGTTGCGTTCGGGTGCTTTGGTGGCGCCAGTGACCATCGTGGCAAGCCATGTCATTGGTCCGAGCATGGGGCAACAAAACGTACACCAGGGTATGTTATCGCTAGAAGTCGGCTTGGCTTGCGTAGTTGTATTCATGGCGCTGTACTATGCGGCTTTTGGTGTGATCACGGACATTGCTTTAGTGATCAACTTGGTCTTTTTGGTGGCTGTATTGTCTTTGTTGGGTGCGGTGTTAACCTTTCCGGGTATTGCGGGTCTTGTGTTAACGCTCGGTATGGCCGTGGATGCCAACGTGCTGATTTTCGAGCGTATTCGCGAAGAGTTGCGAAACGGCGTGAGCGTGCAGGCTGCAATTGAAGCCGGTTACAGTAAAGCCTTAGGTACGATTATGGACTCGAATATTACCACTTTTATTGCGGCTTTGGTGTTGTTTACCCTGGGCACGGGCGCCATTAAAAACTTTGCGATCGTCACTTGTATTGGTTTGATCACCTCAGTGTTCTCGCAAGTGACTTATACGCGTGCTATGGTGAATTTACGCTACGGCGGTAAGAAATTAAAAACCCTGCCGATTGGTATATTGCTGAAAAAGCCGGAGGAGAAAGCCTAATGGAATTTTTTAAGCAGAATACCAAAATTAATTTTATGGCAATCCGCAAGTGGACGGCCATGTTGTCTTGCGCTTTGTTTTTAGTGTCCATTCTCTCGTTAGTGATTAATGGCTTGAACTTTGGCTTGGATTTTACAGGCGGTTCTCAGATTATTTTATCCTTAGATAAGCCTGCCAATATTGGCCAGATTCGCCAATCGTTAGAAAAAGCCGGCTTTACGAAAAGCAACGTGCAGGCTTACGGTAATACACGCGAAGTCCAAATCAGTGTCGCTAACAAAAAAACGGGTACGCAACAAAATAGTAAGTTATTGGAGCAGCAGCTCTCTAATAAAATCGCGACTTTGGTGCCGGGCTCCAGCGTTGAGAGTGTGAACTTTGTGGGTGCTGCGGTGAGTTCGCAGCTTGCGTATAAAGGTATTTTGGCGGTGATTGTGGCTTTGCTAGGCACGATGATTTACATTGCCTTTCGTTTTGAGTACCGTTTGGCGGTGAGTGCGGCTGTGGCGATGATTCATGACCCGGTATTAATTCTGGGGTTTTTCTCTTTGTTTCATGTTGAATTTGACTTAACCTCCTTGGCGGCGGTCCTCACGGTTTTGGGTTACTCACTCAACGATACCATCGTGGTGTTTGATCGAGTGCGTGAAAACTTCCGTAAGATGCGCAAGGGCAGCCCAACGGAAGTGGTCAATGCAGCGATCAATCAAACTTTGTCCCGTACCGTGATGACCTCAGGCATGACATTAATTGTCGTATTAGCCTTGTTATTCTTTGGTGGTGCGGTCATTCATGGGTTTGCGTTGGCGCTGGTGATCGGTATTGTGGTGGGTACGTATTCATCGATTTATGTCGCCGGTGCTTTAGCGGTGGCTTTAGGCTTATCGCGGCAAGATTTATTGCCGACGGCGAAAAAAGCAATAGAAGACGCGCCGTAACCCGGGTTTTCAATCCAGCTTAGACGATAATACGGTTAACTTTCTGTGCCAGAGGTTTGATTAACTTCGGATTCGCAGCGAGTATCTTGCCAGATTGCAAATAATGCTCACCCCCGTTGAATTCGCTGACAATCCCGCCGGCTTCTTTCACGAGTAAGGCACCGGCTGCTATATCCCAAGGTTTTAAACCCATTTCCCAGAAGCCATCAAGCTGGCCTGAGGCGGTGTAGGCTAAATCTAAAGCTGCCGCACCACTGTGGCGCAAAATGCACGAGGATTCGCTGAGGCTGCTTTGTACCGCTTCAAAAAGTTCACGTTTGTCGCGCGCGCTGGCGGCTAGGCCTGAAGCAATCAAGGCACCTTCGAGCTTGATTCGGCTGCTAATACGAATACGTTGATCATTTTTCTTGGCCCCATTACCGCGAGTAGCGGTAAATAGATCATCGTTGTTGGGGTTGAAAATCACAGCGTGCTCCACTTTGCCTTTGTGCAAACAGGCGATGGAAATGCAGAAATAGGGGAAACCGTGGGAAAAATTAAAGGTGCCGTCGATGGGGTCAATTAACCAAGTGTACTCGGCTTTTCGCTCATGATGGCCGCTTTCCTCGGCGATAATATCGTGATCGGGGTAGGCGGTGTGTAAGGTTTCAATGATGATCTCTTCAGCACGTAGGTCGGCCGCGGTCACGAGATCCAGCGGGCTTTTCTCGCCAATGGATAAGGTATCGAGTTTTTCTTGGTAGCGCATGATGGCGCGGCCTGCATGGCGAGCGGCTTTGACGGCGATATTAACGAAAGGATGCATGCGAAACCTCGATTTTTTCTTGGGCGCATTATACGCAACATTTGAGCTGAAAGCGAGCGCTGGAAATGCTTTTGGAAATGCTTTTAAGGCCCGTTGGCTTTAACAAAACCTTAATATTTGCGTTGTATGATTATCTCAACGATAAAAATAATAACAAGGAGAAAACAGTGCCTGCTAATCGCTCGGTATCCATTGAACACCTTAACTATCGTCAGATTAATGCTTATTTTGATCAGCTTGAGCGCCTTATTAGCAGCACTACTCAAGCCGACCGTCGTCCGCGTTTGCTTGCCTTGGTCTATCAAGCTATGCGTGTTTACCCCGGCTTTCGTGCAGGTGTCTACAGTTTGCTGCTCGCGAGTTTGTCCTCACCTTGGTCTGAAAGTTTGATTCCCATCCTTTGTGATAATGGCTTTGCTTTTTTGTCTAGAAGGCATAAAGAAAAAGCGTTACAGGAGTGTTTTGCTGCTCAGAATGGGAGGGTTTTCAATGTGGAGCTCTATAATTTGCTGGTCTCCAAAAGGGTTCTGGAAAAACATGAGAGAGATGAGTACGGATTTACGCCTTTGCATCATGCGGTTTTGCGTGGAGGACACAGCCTTGTTAAGTCGATGCTTATTTCAGGGGCTAGTTTAGGCGATTGCAATCTCTATGGTGATACGCCTTTTTATCTTGCGGCTAAATTCTCGGAGCCGTCCGTCATCAGAGTGTGTTTTTCTAGCTATCAGGGAGGTTTTTCTTTTGAACATTCCAGGGGGGGCAATCTTATCGATATCTTGGTGGATAGGTTTGGTTTCACGGGGTGTATGGATTTTCTTTCTAATGACTTTCTAAGCAAGGTGGGGCTTTCAGAAAGAAGTTTTGGTCACCTGCTGGGGGCTTTTTCTTTGAGGGACCTGTTTTTGGTTGATGATGCTCTAAAAGAACGCTTTGCGCTGCTTTTAAGCGCTCAGTATGCTTCCGACATTCAGCATCGAAACGGGATTTCTAAGCTGGAAAAGTGCTACAAAGTCATTGTGGCGTTTTTACAACGCCATATGGATCAGCATTTTCTACCGTCTGATTTTAAGGTTACTGACGCCATTCGCCAGGCTCAGTTGTGGAGCCTTGTCTGGTTTTTTGCGCTTAAGCCTGATGCTATTTTCCAGCGCGATGCCGATGGTGTTTATCCGATGCAAACTATCATTGAGCGCTCTAATGGTAATCTGCTTCTTTTGCTCAGGCTCTCAGTGCCTAGAGTTTCTAGCCCTGCGGGTGTGTTTGAAATGCTATTTGATGTTTGCCTCAATGCTCAATTTGATCATTCGCTGGAGGTTCAGCCTGTTATGAAGGTGCTTTTTGACTGCTTTCCTAATGAGGGGTACTCGGAACGGTTAAATGCTTTCGTGGCAGATCGGAGCCCTGTTGATGTGGGGGGGCTGGCAAGCTTTGTTCGTATTGTCTTAAGGGCTTTATTGAAAAATGATAAAAGGGTGCAGTTTCTTTCTGAGCTTGGTGGATCGTTCGAGCAGTGTCATAGCCTATTAGCTCAGGAATTTCCCGGGGCGTATAAAGCTCTGAGGCGTAGGCCTGCATCTGATTTAAGTCGAAGTCGAGTTGGCGTTCGAAGGGCTTCTGAAGCTTTAGGTGACGGTGGACGGCGAGGCTCGCGCGTTCGGCAGTTATCACTCTTTGGATTGACATTATTAGCTGACGCTGCACGTTTGAGGCTTCAAGCGGAAGAGCGCGAGTCCTCTGCGCCTACTGATGCTCATCGCCCGACTTGCTGATACACTCACGGTTAAACGCATCATGCAGGTTTCTTGATGAGTAGACTGGATAATCTTTCAATTGTGTTGGTTGAGCCGAGCCACCCGGGCAATATCGGGGCGACGGCGCGCGCGATGAAAAACATGGGTTTGTCGAATTTGGTCTTGGTGAGCCCGCGTGAGTTCCCGAGCGAAGAGGCGACTCAGCGTGCGGCGAGTGCGGCCGATGTGCTCGAGCGTGCGCGATGTGTGAGCACACTGGCTGAGGCGATAGCGGATGTTGAGCGTGTGTACGGCTGTGCGGCGGATTTGCGTGATCAAGCCTGGCCGGTGTTCAGCGCTGAGGCCCTGGGCTTGGAGGTGGCTGGCGCGCAGGTAGGCCGGCGCATGGCGATAGTGTTTGGCCGTGAAAGTACGGGGCTGAATAACGAGGAGCTGGCCTTGTGCCATGCGCAGGTGCAAATTCCAACAGACTCAGCCTATAACTCATTAAATCTCGCCCAGGCAGTGCAGGTGGTGTGTTATGAGCTGCATAAAGCCACGTTAGGTGCTGTAGGCGACGCCGAATTACCGGCGCTGGCCAACCAGGCGAAATGCGCGGCTTTGTTCCAGGCTTTCGCTGCGGCTGCAGAGCGAGTCGCTTATTACGACCCGAAAAGACCGCTGAATTTCCCCACTCGCATGCGCCAAGTGATCTTGCAGATGAATCTGCAGGATAGCGATGCGGATATGTTATTGGGTTTTTTGAAGCGTCTTTAGCCTTACAGCCCAATGGGCGGCGATAAGCTATGCTAAATCTTCCTGGGCCTGCATATTTCTCCGTGTCTTTATCATAATATTTGCCAGCTTATTCTTGACTAAATCAGTCGGGATTCTATAATGGCCACCATGTTGAATAAGCGGTCCACACGATGAAGCTGACAGCCAAAGGGCGCTATGCCGTGATTGCCATGGTCGATTTGTCTCGCCATCAGCGCGACGATGAGGCTGTGCCTTTGGCGGACATTGCCGAGCGCCAACAGCTTTCACAGGCGTTTTTAGAGCAGCTGTTTGCTAAGCTTAAAAAACACCAATTGGTGTGTAGTGTGCGGGGTGCCAAGGGCGGTTACCGATTAAATTTACCCTCTAAAATCATAAAAGTAGCGGATATTGTTAAGGCTATAAATGAGGATACAGATTCCACCCATTGCAAGGGCGAAAAGAATTGCCGTAAGGGCGAGCCTTGTTTAACGCATGACGTTTGGGCGGGTCTGAGCGAAGTAACCAATAATTATTTAGCGGCCGTGAGTTTGGCCGATATTAACGCAGGCCAGTTGCCTGCAGTGACCATAGAAAAAGGTGAGTAGTATGACTGTGAACACGCCGATTTATTTTGACTATGCTGCGACCACGCCGGTTGACCCGCGTGTGGCGAAAAAAATGATGGAATATTTGTCTGTCGATGGCATTTATGGCAATCCTGCCAGCCGCTCGCACGCCTTTGGTTGGCAGGCCGACGAGGCGGTGGAGACGGCGCGCAAACAGGTGGCTGATTTAGTGAATTGCGACCCGCGAGCGATTGTTTGGACCTCGGGCGCCACCGAATCCGATAATTTGGCCATTAAAGGTGCGGCGAGCTTTTATGCCCGCAAAGGTCAACACATCATTACGAATAAAACCGAGCATAAAGCGGTGTTGGATACCTGCCGCGATTTGGAGCGCCAGGGCTATGAAGTCACCTACTTAAGCCCAGATGTGCAGGGTCATATTACGCCAGAAATGGTTAAAGCCGTACTTCGTGATGACACGGTCTTGGTCTCGGTGATGCACGTGAATAACGAGCTTGGCACGATTAATGATATCGCAGGTATTGGCGCGCTATGTCGAGAAAATAAAATTATTTTTCATGTGGATGCCGCACAAAGTTTAGGTAAATTATCGATTGATTTGGCCACTTTGCCGGTTGATCTCATGTCATTTTCAGCGCATAAAATCTACGGCCCGAAAGGCATGGGAGCGTTGTATGTCTGCCGGCAGCCGCGTATCCGTATCGAAGCGCAAATGCATGGCGGCGGGCATGAGCGCGGTATGCGCTCAGGTACCTTGCCCACTCACCAAATTGTGGGTTTTGGCGAAGCCTGCCGGATTGCGAAAGCCGAGATGGCCGATGAAGCCAAGCGCATCAGAACCTTGCGCGATCGTTTATGGGCCGGCATCAGCGATATTGAAGAAATTTATATCAATGGTGACTATGATCACGGTTACCCCGGTATTTTTAATTTCAGTATCAATTTTATCGAGGGTGAATCCTTGATGATGGCCTTAAAAGACTTGGCGGTGTCTTCAGGTTCGGCCTGTACTTCGGCAAGCCTTGAGCCCTCGTATGTTTTGCGTGCCTTGGGTCGCAGTGATGAGCTGGCACATAGCTCGTTGCGCTTTTCCATTGGCCGTTTTACAACAGAAGAAGAGATTGACTATGCCATTGGCTTGATTCGCAAACACGTGAAACATTTGCGTGATATGTCACCCTTATGGGAAATGCATCAAGCCGGTATCGATTTATCCACTGTAGAGTGGGCAGCACACTAGGAGAAAGAGTATGGCGTACAGTAAAAAAGTGATTGATCATTACGAAAACCCCCGCAATGTCGGCAGTTTCGACGGCGCAGATGATGGGGACGTGGGCACCGGCATGGTCGGTGCGCCGGCCTGTGGTGATGTGATGAAGCTACAGATCAAAGTGGAAAACGGTAAAATTGTCGACACACGCTTTAAGACTTACGGTTGTGGTTCGGCCATTGCTTCAAGTTCTTTAGCCACGGAGTGGCTGAAAGGCAAAACTCTGGATGAAGCCACGCAAATTAAAAATAGCGATATTGCCGAAGAATTGGCTTTGCCGCCGGTAAAAATTCACTGTTCAATTTTGGCCGAAGATGCCATCAAAGCGGCGATTGCGGATTACGAAAAAAAACACGCGGAAAAATAAATGAGTGAAAGCTTAGCGATCACAGAAAAAGCGGCTCAACGTATTATCGATTGCATGAAAGCACGCGGAAAGGGTCTTGGCATTCGGGTTAAAATCCGCACCACAGGCTGTACGGGTTTGGCGTATGTGATTGAATATGCCGATGAGCGAAACGAACATGATCATGAGTTTACCGAACATGGCGCGCATGTGTTTATCGATCCGAAAGCCATGCCGATCGTGCAGGGTGCGACCTTGGATTATATTCGTCGTGGTTTGAATGAAGGTTTTGAGTTTATCAATCCGAATGAGAAAAATCGCTGTGGATGCGGTGAGAGTTTTACGGTTTAACGATGTCCTTGCTAGAGAAAGATTATTTCAATTTATTTGATCTGCCGATGGGCTTGGATATCAATGTCGATGAGCTTGAAGCGCGCTATAAAAAGCTGCAGCGCTTAGTGCACCCGGATCGTTTCAGTGCAAAAGCTGAGTGTGAAAAACGCTTAGCCCTTCAAACGTCGTCTTACGCCAACCAAGCCTATCAAACGCTTAAAAACCCTTTGTCACGTGCGGTGTATTTATTAAAGTTGCATGGTGTGAGTTTAAATCTTGAGAACAATGCCGCGATGTCGCCCGAATTTCTCATGCAGCAAATACAGTGGCGTGAGCGTTTATTATCAGGAGACGAAGGGGTGAAAACAGAGATTCACAGTGCGTTTAATGACGCCTGGGCCTGCCTAAAGACTGCGATTCTTGAGAAAGACGATGAGCGTGCCGCGCAATGTGTGGCCGAGTTAAGCTTTATTCAAAAGGTGTTAGACGCATAATGGCATTATTACAAATCACAGAGCCAGGTGGTAAAAGCGCGCCGCACGAGCGAAAGTTTGCAGTGGGTATTGATTTGGGTACAACGAACAGCTTGGTTGCCACGATTAAAGATGGTTTTCCAGTGGTGTTGGCCGATGCTAACGGTGATGTGTCTCAACCCTCGGTGGTGCATTATGCCTCAAATGCTATCGTGGTAGGTCGTGAAGCCAAAGCACAACACGAAATCGATCCCCACAATACCATCGTCTCGGTGAAGCGTTTGATGGGTCGAGCCCTGTCCGATTTAGACACGATTGCCAAGCATTCTTCGCTGCGTTTGTGCGAAGACAAGGGCATGGTCTGTGTTACAAGCGATCACGGTGTAAAAAATCCGATTGAAATCTCTGCGGTGATTTTGCAGCACTTAAAAACCATTGCTGAACAAAGTGCCGATAAATCTTTAGAGGGCGCGGTGATCACGGTGCCCGCGTATTTTGATGATGCGCAACGTCAAGCGACCAAAGATGCAGCGAGCTTGGCCGGGATTCCGGTTTTGCGTTTGCTCAATGAACCCACAGCGGCGGCTGTCGCGTACGGTTTGGATCAGGGTAAGCCCGGTGTTTACATGGTGTTTGACTTGGGTGGTGGTACGTTTGATGTGTCCATTTTAGAGTTCGAAGAGGGTGTATTCACGGTGCTGGCCACCGGTGGCGATAGTGCGCTCGGTGGTGATGATTTTGATCGTGCGATTATGGCGCATTGGCAAGCTTCAATCGATGGGCCCTTGTCGCCGAATGATAAAGCGAGTTTGGCCAATTTAGCGCGTGAAGCGAAAGAGAGTTTAAGTGTGAGTGAATCTTGTGTGATTCGTTTCAAGGGGCAGAGTTTGAGTTTGGATCGTGAAACATTCGCGCGCTTAATCGACGGTGAAACGCAGCAAATGATCACGATAGCTCAATCGGTTTTAATCGACGCAAAACTTAATAGCAACGATTTGAACGGTGTGCTCATGGTCGGCGGCTCCACGCGCGCTTTGGCTGTCCAGGCTGCAGCCAGAAACACCTTTGCCTGTCCCATGTTAAACGATATTGATCCGGATCAAGTGGTGGCTTTGGGTGCTGCGATACAAGCCGATACGCTGATTGGCAATAAATCAGCGAATGACGCGTTATTGTTGGACGTCTTACCCTTATCGCTGGGCATTGAAACCATGGGTGGTTTAGTGGAGAAAATTATTGAACGTAATAGCACAATCCCTACGGCGCGAGCGCAAGAGTTTACAACGTATCAGGATAACCAAACCGGCATGCAATTTCATGTGGTGCAGGGCGAGCGCGAGACTGTGGATCACTGTCGCTCTTTGGCGCGTTTTGATTTGAAAGGCATTCCGCCGATGAAGGCCGGTAGCGCGCGTGTGCGTGTGACTTTTCAGGTGGATGCGGATGGTTTGTTAAGTGTGAATGCGCAGGAAGCAATCACGGGACAATCTGCAGAGATTGTTGTGAAGCCTTCTTACGGTTTGAGCACAGATGATATGCAAAGCATGTTGCTTGAGGCCTTCGGTCATGCCGATGAAGACATGAAAACCCGTGCACTGGTCGAAGAGACGGTAGCCGGTGAACAGCTGCTCTCGATGTTGGAGACGGCTTTGGAAGAAGACGGCGAGGCTTTGCTCACAGTGAAAGAAAAGGATGGCTTAAAGCAGTCTATCGTGATTTTAACGCAGGCGATCGATGCTAAAGATACTGCGAGGATTAAAGCGGCCATTGAACAATTGAATGAAGCCAGTCATGACTTTGCGGCTAAGCGCATGGATTTGGCTGTTAAAAAAGCGCTGAGCGGTAAACGTATTGATGAGGTGAATGATGCCAAAAATTAAAGTGTTACCTCATGCAGACATCTGCCCTCAAGGCGTAGAGTTTGAATCACCCAAAGGCGCGATCTTAATTGAAGAGCTCTTTAAGCACGCCATTAAAATAGAACACGCTTGTGAAATGCAGTGTGCTTGTACAACGTGCCAGGTCTATGTGCGCACCGGGTTCGACTCTTTGAACGAGGCGCAAGATAAAGAAAACGATTTGCTCGATCGTGCTTGGGGTGTGGATATGGACTCGCGCTTAAGTTGCCAAGTGATCATTGACGATGAAGACTTGGTTGTTGAGATTCCGAAATACACTATTAATATGGTTTCTGAAGGTTAGGGGCACGCTCTGGCTTGCGCTCGGGTGGCAAGTGCCGTTCTGGCTTCTGTCCGAAGTTGAGCTTTTATCTCTTCCAATTTATTCACTGTGATATCAACAAGGCTTGCTGCAGTTTCGTCATGTCCAGGGAAGGCGATTGCGAGCCTGGCGACCGCTCTTTTTTTGAAGGCTAGCAAGTCGCGTTTTATAAAGAGGATTTTTTTGCCTTTTTGCACTTGATTATTAAGGTCTATCGTAAAGTGTTTTTCTTAGAATAAGCTTAAGCGTTGAAGTGTTGACAAGCCTGTGCATGTGCCTGCAGACTATGCGCTGGAATCAAAAAAACTCATGAGGAAACCCGATGAAATGGACTGATGTGCAAGACATTGCCATCGCATTGGCCGATATGCACAGCGATGTGGATCCGCGCTCTGTGCGATTTACGGATTTACACCGTTGGGTCTGCGAGCTTGATGGTTTTGACGATGTGCCGAATAATAGCAATGAGCGAATTTTAGAAGCGATACAAGCCGCTTGGATGGATGAGGTTTAAAATGATGCGTTATATCAGTGGGTTCATGGTGTTGTTGGGGGCGGTGTCACTGGCGATTTCAGCCAGCGTTAAAATTCCTATGCATTTAGTATTGAAAGGTGATCATGATCAGTACATCGGGTATGTCTTGGCAGAAGATACGCAATATGGGTTGTTATTAAAGCCTCATTTAACACATTTGCCGCCGGGTGAGCACGGTTTTCATATTCATGTGCGGCCTTCGTGCAAAGATCAGGGTATGGCGGCTGGCGGTCATTTGGATCCTCTGCACACGGGTAAGCACTTGGGGCCTTATAACCCGCACGGTCATTTAGGTGATTTGCCGGTATTGATCGTCAACGATCAAGGTGAGGCGAAGCTGCCTATATTGGCACCTAGGCTGACCGTGAAAGCTATTCGCCACCATGCGTTGATGGTGCATGAAGGTGGGGATAATTATTCTGACGAGCCTAAGCCTTTGGGCGGCGGCGGTGCGCGCTTGGCTTGTGGGGTGATTAAGTGAGCCTGAAAAAACGCTTATTTTTCCGAGTCAGTCATGCCTTGGCGACACTTTCGCCGAATTTTTTTGGCCTGACCGAGCCCTACCATGAGATTAAAACAGACTTTACTTTGCCGGGTGGGGCGAAAGTGTTTTTAGGTGCAATGTTATTGGATGCGCCGAAAGGGCTATATCACCGTTACGACTATCAAAGTATTTGTGCGCGTGAACACATTGGTTTAGTGGTTCGCACGTTGGAAGCGCTGGAGCGTGAAACACACTTGTGGGGTGGGGTGAAAGCCGCGAATGAAAAACAGTATGAAGCCATTGATGTGGATGTCATCAATGTTAGCATTCGTGATTTTATTGCACACTTCAAACACACCGAGGCGGACTTCGTGTCTAAATTCTTCCAGGCTATGGAAGCGATTTATGCGCATCAAGCGGCGGGGAAAAATGTGTATTTTCACTGTAAAGCCGGTAAAAATCGCAGCTTTAAAGCTTTGACCACGTATTTGGTGTATGTGCAATGCCACGATGCGCTAAAGGCCAAAACCGTGACAATAGAACAGTTAAAAGCCACGATTCACGAGACCTGCAAGCATGTTCATATTCACAGACCGCAAATTATCTATAAAACACCAAGGCAGCAAAGCGACCATGAGGCTTTTGTGCTGGCGTGTTTTGAAGCTTATCTAGAAAAATAAAAGCCCGCCGGATTTTGCTTATTTTTATTATGCAATCCGGCGGATGCTTGAGGGGTGGGCTTTTTGTTATTGTTATTATTTAGTTATTTTTATTGTTATTCGTGAGCTTGCCTGCTTTTATTGTTATTGTGTTGTTTTTGTTATCTTCGGCAGCGTATCTTTTATTGTTTAGGCGAAGCTTTCATCTCGAGATTCAAGACCCATGTCTGCGATCACTGAGTTGACTTCACCGCTATTTAAATACAACTCATCCGTTGTAAAGCTGTCTTGAAGGTCGTAATCGTTAAACATCGTGTTTCTCCTTTGTCCGTTGTTTTCAACACAATCCCAGTATAGTTTGTTCAAAAAATAATCATACAGTGGAATTAGGGTGGTAAAAAAATAGGCAAATTTCGGGGTATAAAGTCGCCAAAAATGCCTTAACTTATTGATTTCAAACGGGGTTGGGTATATCGATAAAGTCGCTGCTTAGGCTAAATTCGGCGTTCAGGTGTTTGGCCAGTGCTTGAACACCAAAGCGTTCGGTCGCGTGATGGCCAGCGGCAAAGTAGTGGAGGTTCATTTCACGGGCAATATGCACAGTTTGTTCGGAAATTTCACCACTGATATAGGCATCACAGCCTGCTAGTGCTGCTGCTTCAATGCCTCGCTCAGCGGAGCCCGTGCACCAGGCTATACGTCGAATACTGCGAGAATCTGCAGCTGAAATGTGTAGTGGCGTGTGCTGCAGAGTCTGCTCGAGCATCTCGGCTAGGTTTTTAGCGGTTTTGGCTTCACTGAAGATGCCTTGCAAGCCGATGCCTGGCCCCAAACCTAGGTCGATGGTTTCAATGTTGCAGATAGTGAGTGCTGTGCCGAACTGCACATTATTGCCAAGGCTTGGGTGAGCGTCGAGCGGTAAGTGGTACGCGAAGAGGTTGATATCGTTTTCTAACAGGGTTTTTAAACGCTGCTTTTTCATGCCGGTAATTTCGGCTGCTTCACCTTTCCAAAAATAACCGTGGTGCACAATGATCGTATCGGCTTGTTGCTCAATGGCCGCATCGATCAAGGCTTGGCAAGCTGTCACGCCGGTGATGATGCGTTTAATTTCTCGGCTGCCTTCGACTTGTAAACCATTCGGGCAGTAATCACTAAACTCTTTAATGCGTAGCAGTGTGTTAAGATGCTGTGTTAAGTGATCACGTTTCATCGTGTTACGACGCGCGCTTAATTTTCGCGCCCAATTGCGACAGTTTTTCTTCAATGCATTCATAACCGCGATCGATATGATAAATGCGGTGCACGGTAGTTTCACCTTCAGCGGCCAGGCCTGCAAGCACCAGACTTGCAGAAGCACGAAGGTCGGTAGCCATCACAGGCGCGCCTTTTAAGCGTTCGACACCTTTCACATAGGCGGTATTACCCTCGATGCGGATGTTCGCGCCCATGCGCTCAAGCTCTTGAGCGTGCATGAAGCGGTTTTCAAATATAGTTTCAACAATGCGGCTATCGCCTGTGGCAATTGTGTTCAGCGCCATAAATTGGGCTTGCATATCTGTAGGAAAACCTGGGTAAGGTGCAGTGATAATGTCAACAGCGTGCGGTCGCTGGCCTTCCATGTCGATTTCAATATAGTTTTCACCGGCATCCACTTGGCCACCGGTTTCGCGCAATTTTTCAAGCGTGGCCTTCAAGGTTTTAGGCGCGCAGTTTTTCAACAGCACACGGCCGCCGGTCATGGCGGCGGCGACTAAGTAGGTGCCTGTTTCAATGCGATCGGGCATCACTCGATACTCGCCCCCTTTAAGTGATGAAACCCCTTGGATGCGAATCGTGGACGTACCTGCGCCGCTAATTTTAGCCCCCAATACCGTTAAGAAGTTTGCAAGGTCGATAATTTCAGGCTCTTTTGCGGCGTTGTTTAAAATGGTTTCGCCGTCTGCGAGTGTGGCGGCTGTTAGCAAGTTCTCAGTGGCGCCGACGCTGACTTTGCTCATGGTGATGTTGGCACCTTTTAAGCCTTGCGGCGCACGAGCCTTGATGTAGCCGTCGGTAAGTTCGATTTCAGCACCCATGGCGCGAAGACCATCGGTGTGGACGTCAACAGGGCGTGCACCAATGGCGCAGCCACCTGGTAATGAGACATCGGCTTGACCGAAACGTGCCAGCAAAGGACCTAGCACCAGAATCGAGGCGCGCATCGTGCTGACCAGCTCGTAGGGAGCGACAAAACGATCGATATGGCGAGGATCAATTTCAAGGCCTAGGTACTCATCCACCACAATGTGTGAGCCCATTTGGCCCAGTAATTCGATGGTGGTGGTAATGTCACGCAAATGCGGAACATTACTGATTTTAACCGGCTCACTGGCCAATAGGCTCGCGGCCATAATGGGTAGGGCGGCATTTTTTGCGCCCGACATTTTGATTTCGCCGATCAGCGGTTGACCACCTTCAATTTTAAGCTTATCCATGATTTGTCTCTTGCTGCTCGGCCCACTCTTTTGGGGTATACGTTTTTAACGACAGTGCGTGTAACTCGCCTGTACTGATCGGTTGGTTGACAGCCGCGTAGACTTTCTGTTGGCGTTGTACGCTGCGCAGGTCATCAAAGGTTTCGCTCACAATCGTGGCGGTGAAGTGGTAACCGTCGCCTTCAACCTGTACATGCTGGCAGGTGAGTGCTTCGTGAATGAGGTGTTCGATTGTTTTGGAGTCCATGGCAAGTCGCATTGTTCGTGTGAAAAAAGCGATCATAGCCCAACAGTGACGGCCGGTCAAAATTAACGAAAAAGGCTTCGGCTTTCGATGGTTTTGTGACCTAGGTGTGCTTGGATGAGCCGTCGCATGATGTGTTTGGCGGCTTGCAGGGTATCGGGTGTATCCAGTTTTTCTTGGTCGATTTTGAGTAAAGTGTGCCCTGGGAGGCCATCTTGCTCGGTGGCGATTTCAAAGCCTTGGTCCAGGCTCAATGCGTAAAACTGCTTTGCTTCGATAGATTGGCCCGAGAGGGTATGTGAAAAGCTAATGCCGTAGCCCAATAATTCTAATAATTGTTTTTCAAAACGACGCAATAAGGTTTCGATTGAATCACAACTGCTTAAAGTCTGTAGTGTATTTTCGTAAAGCTCAAACACGTCTTCGCAGTGTGATAGTCGGGGTATGAGCTTTAAAATAAGCTCATTCATATAAAAGCCGCAGAGCAGCTGTTCACCGCTAAGAAAAAGATGACGTTCCATCTCGGCTTGTTTTAGCGTGCGTAGTTCACCCTTGGGGGTGTAGCTTACCTCAAGTAAGCAAAATTGTTGTGTGACACTGGCTAATTTGGATTTGGCACGTTTAACACCGTGAGCCACGACAGGCACGATACCGTCAGTGTCAGTGAGTAGTTCGATAAGCGCGCTGGAGTCTCGGTAAGGGCGTTTGTGTAACACAAAGCCCTTGGTCATTGATAAAAGCCGAGTTGACTTAGGGCTTTCTCATCGTCTGCCCAGTCTTGTTTGACTTTTACCCACAACTGTAAAAATATTTTTTTGTCAAAATGGCGTTCAAGGTCATGACGAGCTTGTGAGCCAATCAGTTTTAAGTGAGTGCCGCCTTTGCCAATCACGATGGCTTTTTGATTCGGACGCTCAACGTAAATGCTGGCATTGATATGCAAGACTTGATTACGCTCTTGGATGTGCTCAACCAATACCGTAGAAGAGTAAGGAATTTCTTGGTGAGTCGTATTAAAGAGTTTCTCTCGAACAATTTCACTGATAATAAAGTTATCATCACGTGTGGTAAATTTTTCAGCTTCAAAAAAGAATTCACCTTCTGGCAGTAAGGCGTTTACCGCTTTTTGGACTTCGGCAACGTTTGTGCCTTTTTCGGCGCAAACAGGCACAATGGCGGTGAAATTATGTCGGTCTTTTAAGTTGTTAATGATCGGAAGGACTTGATCACGTTCTTGGAATTGATCGATTTTATTAATGACGAGAATGCAGGGTGTGCTGGATGATTTGATGTGTTCGAGCACGTATTCGTCTTCATCTGTCCAAACCATGGCATCGACCACAAAAAGCACCACATCCACATCATAAATCGTGTGGCTGGCCACTTGATTCATGTGTTTGTTGAGCGTGCGACGGTGTGTTTTGTGCATGCCGGGTGTGTCGACATAAATTGACTGATAGTTTTTATCGGTTTTAATGCCTTGGATCACATGCCGTGTGGTTTGTCGCTTGTGGCAGGTGATGCTGAGTTTTTTACCCAGTAGCGCATTAAGTAGGGTTGATTTGCCAACATTAGGTCGCCCTAAAATTGCCACGTAACCGCAGTAGTGTTGTAGATTCATTTTTTTATGACCTCGAGTACTTGTTGTGCTGCATATTGTTCAGCTTTTCTTCGGGTACTTCCTGTGCCAAGTAGCGGTTCTTGAAGAGTGATAACGCTACATTCGACAATGAACTCTTGCTCATGGTCTTTTCCACGCGTTTCGACTAAACGATAGTCAGGTAGGGGTAAGCGTCTTGCTTGTAGCCACTCTTGCAGTTGAGACTTGGGGTCTTTTTTCAAGTCATCGAGCGAGAGTGTTTCTAATGTTGCGGCATACCATGTGAGAATACATTGTTTTGCTTCTTGCAGGCCAGCATCGTGATAAATGGCAGCAATGATGGCTTCTACCGCATCGGCTAGAATCGAACGACGTTTTTCGCCGCCGCTTTTCAATTCCCCTGGGCCCAATAGTAATGCAGAACTTAAGTTAAGTTCAAGCGCTATTTTAGCTAAGACATCACCTTTAACCATTCCGGCGCGCATACGGCTGAGCTCGCCTTCGTGTGCCGTGGGAAATCGTAAGCTTAATTCTTCAGCGATAATAAAGCCTAAGATAGCATCGCCTAAAAATTCAAAACGTTCATTGTTGTGTTTGGCATAGCTTCGGTGTGTTAGGGCGAGCTTTAAAAGCTCAAGGTCTTTAAACTCGTAGTGCAGATTATGTTGCAGTTTTTCGAGTTTTTGATCGTCCATCTTAGAAGCGTTTTCCTGTGCGGTTAAAGTGAATGCCATTGTGTAAGTTGATCAGCACAAACTCGGCTTTGCCTACCAGGTTCTTTTCCGGCACCAAGCCCCAGTAGCGGCTGTCGTAACTATCATCGCGATTATCGCCCATGGCAAGGTAGTAACCTTTAGGAACAGTGATGCTGTAGGGTGTGGTTTCACCGCCGTGTTGCCAAACGATAAGCTCGTGCTTCTTGCCGTTTAAATCTTCCTGCATAAGTTTGGCGGGGATATTATCGCCAGGTTCAAAGTCAAAGGTGTTTTTGACAAAAGTTTGTGGCATTTTTTTACCGTTGATATACAGCGTTTTGTTTTTGTAGACAATATGGTCGCCGGGTAAGCCGACAATGCGTTTGATGTAATCAATGCTGGGGTTAACTGGGTAGTGGAAAACCGCGATGTCACCAAGTTTTGGCTCGCCAACATTCAAGATTTTTGTGCCAGTGATGGGTAGGCGCAAACCATAACTAAACTGGCTGACGACCAATACATCACCCGGCATCACGGTGGGCTCCAGAGAGCCTGTGGGCACGCTGAAAAGCTGCCCAATAAAGGCACGGATAATCAGCACGGCAAAGAAAATCCAAAACAAAGAGCGTGAGTAGTCGATAATGAAGTTTTCTTTTCGCCCAGTGGCTTCGCGTTTGGCTCGAAAGAATTTGATGTCCAATAGCCAAACGATACCGCTGGCAATGGTGAGTATGACGAGCAAAGTTAAAATGTTGATGTTCAACACTTTGACGAACAACACAAAGACGGCGAATAAGAAAATGCCGCGAACATAAGGCATGTGCTTAGGGTCACCTTCTTGATTTTTGAGTCGTTTAGGCAGAAGGGCAAACACATCGTAAATCCATATCGCTGCGGTGACGATGATGGCGACAATGATGAGAGTTGAAAACATAGGGCTGTCCTTAATCGTTGACTTTTAGAATGGCGAGGAAAGCAGATTGCGGAATCTCTACTTTACCAAATTGCTTCATCCGCTTTTTACCGGCTTTTTGTTTTTCCAAGAGTTTCTTTTTGCGTGAAATGTCACCGCCGTAGCATTTGGCCGTTACGTTTTTACGTAAGGCTTTAACGGTAGTGCGTGCGATAACTTGGTTACCGATGGCTGCTTGAATGGCCACATCAAACATTTGTCTGGGGATGAGCTCTTTCATTTTTTCAGCCAAAGCGCGACCGCGATGTTGGGCGCTGTCTTTGTGGACGATCAGTGACAAGGCATCGACTTTTTCATTGTTAATCAGGATATCGAGTTTCACCATGCTTGCGGCTGAGAAGTGATTAAAACCGTAGTCCAATGAAGCATAGCCTCGGCTCGTGGATTTTAAGCGATCGAAAAAATCCAGTACCACTTCGTTCATGGGGATTTCGTAAGTCAGCGAAACTTGTTTGCCCATGTAATCCATGCGTTTTTGCACGCCGCGTCGCTCAACACATAATGTGATCACGCTGCCCAAATAATCTTTCGGCACTAGAATATTCACAGTCGCGATAGGCTCGCGAATCTCTGCGATTTTCGACGGGTTCGGCAATTTTGAAGGGCTGTCGATTTGCATAATGCTGCCGTCGGTCATTTTTAATTCGTAGATTACCGTCGGTGCTGTGGTGATAAGGTCCAAGTCATATTCGCGCTCGAGTCGCTCTTGGATAATCTCCATGTGAAGCATACCCAAAAAACCGCAGCGAAAGCCAAAGCCTAAAGCCGTGGAATTTTCCGGCTCGTAGAACAGTGAGGCATCGTTTAGGCTGAGTTTTTCCAGTGCATCACGAAAGGCTTCGTAATCATCAGAGCTCACGGTAAATACGCCGGCATACACTTGCGGTTTAACGCGTTGAAAACCGGGCAAGGGTTTAGCAGCGGGGTTGTGCGTGTGCGTGATGGTATCACCCACTGGCGCACCATGAATGTCTTTAACACCAGCAACCATGAAACCCACTTCGCCGGTGTATAGCGCATCTTTATGGGTGAGCTTGGGCGTGAAAATACCGACACCATCAACAGTGTAATTTCGCCCGTTAGACATGAGTGTAATTTTGTCTTTTTTGCGCAGTACACCGTGATTGATGCGTACAAGCGAAACCACGCCCAGATAGCTATCGAACCAGGAGTCGATAATCAAGGCTTGTAAGGGCGCATCCGGGTCGCCACTCGGGGCTGGAATTTGTGTGACAATGTTTTCTAAGATGTCGTCGATACCGATGCCACTTTTGGCGCTTGCGCGTACTGCATTTTTAGCGTCGATGCCGATGATATCTTCAATTTCTTGGGCAACACGTTCAGGTTCGGCTTGCGGTAAATCGATTTTGTTGAGTACCGGCACCACTTCCAGATTTTGTTCAATGGCGGTATAGCAGACAGCCAGTGTTTGTGCTTCCACGCCTTGTGCGCTATCGACCACCAAGAGCGCGCCTTCGCAGGCTGACAAGGATCGAGAGACTTCATAAGCGAAATCCACGTGGCCCGGGGTATCAATAAAGTTCAGTTGATAGGTTTCGCCACTTCTGGCGGTGTAGTGCAAGGTCACGCTTTGCGCTTTGATGGTGATGCCGCGCTCACGCTCGATATCCATGGAGTCCAAAACTTGTTCGGCCATCTCGCGCTCAGTCAATCCGCCGCATAAGGCGATGAAGCGATCAGCCAGTGTCGATTTTCCATGATCAATGTGCGCAATGATCGAAAAATTGCGGATATGTGATTGATTTGTTGCCATTTTTGATATTATTACCTTAAGGTGGCTCGCATTGTAAACAATGTGCCTGGGGTGGTCAATTGCCCCGCTGAGCCGGGAATCGATTGTTTTTTAAACCTATTGTGGTGTGCGCAAAAAAATCGCCCTAGCAAGAACAGGCGTTGCCCGTTGCCACATCTAGAGGCAATGCCGCGGTGGTTCCACTATCGTTGCTGCAGGATTCTGAGCCACTCGAGCAAGTTGTTTGCTTGAATATAGAATTCGAAAAGTTTTTATTATCTCTTATTCTTGCGCAGTTTACGTTACTGACATTGCCAGGGCTGAAAGTATTGATGATTTTGTATAAATTAGCTTGTGAAATGTAGAAGGTCCTGCCAGCATAGGCAGCACATGCACAGCTGTTGTTATAGGCTTGGTTGACTAAACTACCAGTGCAGCTAGTTGAGCTTGAGTAAGTTGAGAAGAAGGTGATTGCGATCGAGATTTGCTTGTCCCCACCGTCAGCAGGCACGGTGAAAGAAAAAATATCTCCCGTAGCGCCCAGGCGTGCTTTGGCAAGGCTCGTTGTGGCATACTGCCATATTGTGGGCTTTGCAAATGCTGAGAAAGAAGTGCATAAGCTGAGCAGACTCAGGACGATAATCAATCGAGCAAAATACATATACGGACCTATTCTTTAAAAGCTACCTGTTTCAAGCTTTTTCTCATAATGCATGATCATTAAGACCATGACGCTAAGGCGAATAATATTATCATCTAGGCAGTGTTGAGTCTCAAACAATTTGCGCAATTGGGTAAAATTAATGTAGGGCTTAAGTACACCTGTATAATTTGGGTCGGTACGGCATAGAAAGTACTCAGGGAGCTGTTCGACTAGCTGTGCATAGGCAGCTGGTGCTGTAGCGCCGGCTTTATCGGAACGCCAAACTACAGAGTCAGGTAAATACGCTGCCATGGCTTTTCTTAGCAAATATCGACCGTGGCCGTGGCGGCGCTTAAAGTGCGCGGGCAATTGGTGAAAGAAACACATCAGCTCTGGGTCGGCGAGAGGGAAGGCGCAATCAATTCCGTGCGCTTTTGCAATGAGCTTTGATGTTTCAATACGCCTCTGCCAGTGAATGGATAACTCTCCTTGGATATAGGCGGCCTCTTTAGATTGTACGGTTTTGAACGTAGGCAAGATTCTGATTGGCGGCGTGTTACTTAGGATTAAATAGGGCCAATGGCTGTTGGCTTGTTGTCTATTTTGAGTGTTGTTTCTATAGGGGCGCGAGATTTTTTTACTCGAGTATAGCTCGCGATATTTTTTGAGAATGCGTTCATAAGCATAGCGTCCATAGGCTTTTTGGTTTCGAAATTCAATTAGCGCGTTATTCGCGTGCTGGCTCACTACTTCATCGCCGCCAAACCCTGATAACAGCGTGTTTATTTCGTACCTTTTGGCTAAATCGTAAACGTTATGATTTAGCAGAGGAAATAGCACCTCGCTGCAACCACCGAGGCATTCGGCATATTTTTCGATAATAAGTTCCAAGTTAAACCCTGATCGTATTCGATGCTGTGTTAGCTGAAGGTGATGGCTGACGAGCTCGCTCCAGCGTGATTCATCGTGTAGAAAATTTGCATCTCGCATCCAGGGTGGGATGGTGTTAGGTGTACCATGTGTGAAGGCATGCAGGGATGTTTTAGGGTGAATTTTTCGGGTTAATGCTGATACTGTGGAAGAATCCAGCCCGCCGCTTAACTCTAGAGCTGTGTGTCTATCGGGTGCGGCTCTTGTTACAGCGTTTAGTAGTTGTTCAAAAAGCTGATCTTTTGCTTCGTTTAGGGATAGACGCGGGCTTGGTGTCTTGGCTATCAGTTGAAATTGCTGTTTAAGTATCGGTGGTTTCCCTGGTGTGCAGTCTAATTCATAGCCTGGCGGGACACGAAAGATACCCTCGAATAGTGTTTGAGAGAGCAGCTTTGGATTAAGCCATAAGGCATCTTGTAATATGGCTTGCAAATAAGGCAGGTTCCACTTTGCTGACTCTTGGCGTTTTCTGAGCACTTCGGGGATGGACTCGCCAGTGGTGGTGTGGCCTTGATGGTAGCTATAAAACATACAGGCTATTTAGGAGGCAATTCCAGAATGGTCTTCAAAAAGTCCGCTGGGATTTCCATGGGTTTGATTGATCTCCAGCGTCATTAGCATGGGGGTTTGCCAGCTTTCTAAAGGGGTGGGCTTGTTCGAGCTTGAACGTATAATGCTTGGTTTTTTGTTGAGTTCTATTAGGTTAATCATTTTTGTTCAACTGTCTCTGCATATTTTCAGCTTCATCCCTGGACAAACTGTAGGGGTAAGGTGATAGTTACGTCAAGCGTTTAAAATAAAAACAAGCTTAAAATGTCCAAAAGCCAAGGGTCAGCAAAACAATCGCAGCAAGGTCTGTGATGGTGAGCATTAACAATACTTTTTACAAAAAACAACGATAGTCTATGCCAAATAGGGCTTCAATTCGCTTGGCCATGTTTTTGCCAATGGGGCGGCGCCCGTTTTCCATCGCGGAAAGGTTTTGTTGGGTGATGCCGAGCTTTTTAGCAAACTGCACTTGAGTGAGAGACTCTTTGTGCCTTAGGCCGCTCAGGCAGAGTGAAGGCTCACCAAAGGTTTTGATGAGGCCATTAAAGACCTGTGCAGGGCTTGCGGTGTCTTGCTTTGCTTCTGCGTGTTTGTAGAGCGCTAAAACTTCAATGGGGATTGTGTAACGCGTGCCTTGCCAGTTAATGTGTGCCATTGCCTTAGTAGGGTGCTTTTTCGTGTGTGCCGACATAGAGTATCTCCAGTAATTTCAACGCTTTGTTTTTTAGTTCCCAGCAGCAAACATACCTTGGACGACCTTTTGAAAGATGGCAGTGATAAATTTCGGCGCTGCAATTTCTTAATTTACCGAAATTTTTCCACTGCTTCCCGGCGTTAGGTCCATCAAGCTCTAAGCTTTTAACTAAAAGGTAGAGTGATTTTTGCGTTTTCACCGGTAACTGCCTAATTTGCTTTGTTGCTCTTCGATGAATGGTAACTTTCCAATTTTCTGTGTTCATGATATATCGCTTTTTGATTTAAATCAATTATTGATAAGCGTAAGTTTTTACGCCCTAGGCTGTTACTAAGCCCTATGGAGTTTGTTTGGCTAAACAAAAAAGGAAGGCCAATTGCGGGAGTTATGGTTATCGAAGGAAGAGCGGGAGGGTTTAATCTAAGCTATCACACGTTTTTTAAAATGTCCAAAACCCAATCACCAACAAAACAATCGCTGCAAGGCCCGTGGTGGCGAGTAGGGTTTTGCCGCCTGGGGTTTCAAAGCGCACATCGCCTTCGTGTTTTTCACGCATGCGATAGGCCATGAGTGCGGGCAAGAGAATTAATAAAATGACACATAAGATACCGGCAAAGGCCAGCGCTTGTATAAACGCGCCGGGGTAGACAAGCACAATCACTAGCGGGGGTAAAAAGGTTGCAGCGTAGACTTTAACGCGATCGTTGCCCTGTTTTTTGAGCTTTAAACCATCGGCCAAAAAATCTGAAAGGGATAAGGCTACCGCCAAAAAAGAGGTTAACACGCTGATGGAGGCAAACAAATGCACGGCGAAGGTGACGCTGGGGCGATTGAGCATTTGGCTGAGTGCGTTGGTTAAACCACTCACGGCTGAGCCGGATTGTGCGATTTGAATCAGGCCGTTTGAGCCGTGTAGCGGCAAGTTGCCTTGCACAACCAAACACCATAACCAATAACAGGCCAACGCAATAAAACTGCCGGCGGTGATCGCAATGCGCAAATGTTTCACATTGTCATTTAAGTAGCTTCTAAGGCTTGGGATGATGACTGCGAAACCAAACGAGGTGATGACCACCATGACAGCTGGCCAAATGGCGTGCGGTGAGCCGGTTTCTAATTGGTGAGTGGTGATGTGCGGGGAAATGATCACAAGCAGTGCGAAAAATGTGCCGAGCTTTACGGTCATGAGCAAGCGGTTGGTCCAGTCTACTGTGCGTACACCACGAATGACTATCGCGGCAAAAATTAGGGTGAAAATCAAGGTATCTAACACTTTGTATTTCGCCAGATGCACTTTGGCGAGAAGCATGTGCACCACATCGCTACCACCTGCGATATACGCTGATAACAAAGCGTAAAGTAATAAGAGGTATACGCACAACGTGATAATTTGCCCAGGCAAACCCAGCGAGGCTTTCGCCATGGAAATCAGGTTGGTGTTTTGTTTGAGTTTTAAGCTGACCTCTAAAATGTAAAACGCACCGGCGGTCATAAATACCCAGCAAACCAGCAAGGTGAGGGTGGTGGTGAGAAAACCGCTGGCGGCGGTGGCTGTGGGTAGCGCGAGTAAGCCTGCGCCAATGGATGTGCCGGCCACCATTAAGGTGCAACCGATTAAACGTAATAACATGTTCTAACTCATCTGCGGTGTATACAATAAAAAAATCACAAACATGACCGCATCGATCACAATGCTGACCAACGGTAAAGCGGAAAAATAAAATACATAGGCGTTATAAAGCACGGCAATTAGTAGGAAAAGCCACACACCGATGCGTTGCATGCGGAAAATGAAAAACAGTGCAATGATCATTAGGATGGATTCCAGGATGGCGGCCGGTGTGAACAATAGCCCAAACGGGGCAAGGCCTTGTTCTTCATTGGCAGGCACCACAAAGGCTGCATAGATCCAAAAAGCATTAAAAAATAGGCCCAGCCAGGTCACGATAGTGATCAAAGGTGGGCGAGGTTCGCCATCCCAGCGCGGTAAGTTAGGGCTCATGGTGTGACTCAGCTATTTCTTAAGCTAATAAGCATAATCAATTGCTTAGGGTCTGTCTACTGTTCGAGCCCGCACTGTGGGTACTAGGAAGGGCTTGGTGTGGCGCGCCTGTTAGCGTGCTCAAGTATTTCCTTGGCTTCTCGAATAACAGGACTAAACCCATGAGAAGTGCTTGAAAGTTTCATGTGAGAAAGTTGTTCGACTATCCTTGCTTCTTCTGGTTTAGGAGTGCGGTCAAGTTCGCTTTGATGCTCCCGAATCGATGAAGTTAGAGTTTGAATTGCTTTAGGGGCTTGATCGATGGATTTTTCTAAAGCCTCAATCCTTGCCTTAAGTTCGCTTAATTTTGCTTGCCTGCTCGCTATTTCTTGTTCAGTTAAGCGTCTATAACTGCGGCGATATTCAGTTCCTCTATCATAAGAAGTGTTATAGCCCAGCTCCCTGGCCTCATCATTGAGATTAACTCTTTTAGTTCCTGCATTATAATCCACAGTTGTTTTTTCAATTGCGTCTTGTTCTGCTTGAGGCAGTTTAGCCTTTAACGTGGATAACTCTGCCTGCATGGATTGAAGCATATTTCTTTGTTTCGATAGTTCCGTATCTAGATCGTTAAGCACGTTTTCTATCGCTGCGTAACTTTGATAAGCTTCGGTTTTTTTTAGCTTACTAATTAACTCAGAAATACGTGTTTTTGCAAGATTGACCTTGATTTCGTGGAAAAAAGCTAAAGGAGAATCAAAACTGCACGGTGCTGCGCCCGAAGCGGATCGAGCTCGTTTTAACGCTTGAATCTGTGTTCTAATATCATATGGATCTTCTAATGGCTCCCCGCTTGGTTTGGTTTTACGTAAAGAATCATGATGAAAAGAAGCACAAAGATCGATACAAGCCTGTTTAAATGCTGTTTGAGATTTAACTAGGGGTAAGTGATACAGTTCGATGAGTTGCGTAGAAAGGGCGTCCAAGCTTTCGTTATCAAGCCCATTAACTTTGTTAATGAAGTCATTATAAGCTTCCTCAATAGGGCGTAATCCTTGCTCAAGAGCTTGTTGATATTGATCATCAAGCGTTTCCCCTTTTGCCTTTAGTGCAGCAAAAAAATCCGTGTAATTTTGTTGGCCCTTAAGCTTTTTTTGGCATCGTGTATATCGCTCAGCAAGCGTGCGTTTTTTTGTGCTGAAACGTCCAAAATAGCATCCTTCCTCGGCTAAATAAGCTTCTATCTTTGCAATCAGATTTGAAGCCGAAATATAGCCCCTCCGACTATGGTAAGCTATGTGTGCCCTTAGACCGCTGCGAAGGTATGTGCGCACAATCTCATGGATAAACGTCGGAGAAAGTAATCTGTTAATTTCAGTAGCTAGGAAGCTTTTTGTTTGATTTAGTTGTTCCTCTCTTTTGGACTTTTCGATTGAGCATCGTTTATCTTTATAGGCTAACTCCATTTGCTCGAGCCACCCGCGTTTAAATTTTCCTAGGTCTGTAAGCTTCCCAGTCGTCGGTGGATGGTATCGTGCGCCAGGTTCAATTCCAGCTAGCTCGGGAGGTGGTGGCGCTGGCGGTAGCTGCCGTGGTGACAGTGGTGGAGCTGAGGGTGTGGGAAATGCTCTAAGCGGTGGTAAAGGTGGTGATGATGGGCGCTCGTTTGTTGAAGAAGTTGTTGTTGAAGGCATAATAAGCTCTTAATATTATTTTTAGCTAAATTATTGCACAAAAATAGGATGGTGTCATTAAATAAATTTTTGCAACTACTCACCAAGATATGATGCATTGTGCACGTTTCTTTGAAAAATAGTATTTTTCTTTGCGCGATGGAAATTCTTAAGGCAGCCGCGCTACCCTGGTTGGAAATAGCTGCAATCGCGTGTATGATTATTGAAATCTAAATGATATGAGTGAAGGATCTCATGGCAAATAAACATGTTTTGTTGGTGGATGATGAGCCTATCAGCCTAAAGGTCTTAGTCAGCAAGGTTCGTGGTGCAGGCTATGATGTGAAGGAATGTGATAGCGGCGAATGCGCGTGGGAGGCCTTGCAAAGTGACGCTCACTTTGATGTTATTGTGCTTGATCGTATAATGCCAGGTTTAGACGGCATGGCTTTGCTGCAAAAAATTCAGGCGGACGCTCGTTTGGCGCATATTCCTATTATTATGCTCACGGCGGTGGACGATAGCGATGAAATTATCGAGGCGATTTCTGCGGGTGTTTTCGATTACCTCACCAAACCGGTTGACGGCGATCGCCTTTTGGATTTGTTAAAAGCCCTATGAAAAAATTTCCCACCTTCCTTGCCTGTTTAGCTTTAGCGCCTGCATTGTTTGCGAGCGCATATTTTTACCCTAAAGCTCATTGCGATGTGATTGGTCAGTTGCAGCTGGCTTCCGTGGGTTTTTTTGACACGGTCACGAAAATTGATCAGCAGTATGACGTGGGTTATAACGACGTGGTCGAAGCCAACCCAGGGTATAACGTCGATGATCTCTCCTCCGGCGAGCAATTACTTATCCCGACGCGCTTTATTTTGCCGAGCGCGCCGCACAAAGGCATTGTGGTCAATCTTGCGGAGATGCGCCTGTATTATTTCGATCAAAAAGCCGGTGTGATTTTTACTTACCCGGTGGGTATTGGTAAACAAGGTGAGCTGACCCCTTTGGGTAAAACGATGGTGGTCAGTAAAAAGGTCGACCCCACGTGGACACCCACGCCGGATGCGCGTAAGCAGTTTAAAGCGACTTATGGTTTTGATCTGCCCGATAAATTCCCGCCAGGCCCTGAAAATCCGTTGGGGCAATATGCCATGCGTTTGGGCTTTCAACACACAAATATTTTGATTCATGGCACGAATGATCCGGCTGGCATCGGCAAGCGCGTGAGCGCGGGCTGCGTGCGCATGGCCAATGACAATGTGGGTGAGTTGTTTGATTTGGTCTATGCCGGCGTGCCGGTGACCGTGGTTAACGAGCCGTACAAGGCTGGCTGGGATGGGCGCAAATTATTGCTAGAAGCGCATCCACCATTAAAACAAAAGCCCGGACAGTTTATGGGCGGCTACCGCGCTGTGCTTGAAGCGGCCGCGAATCGCCCGCCGCATGCGGGTAAAGTGGTGATCAACTGGAAATTGGCCGGGCAAGTCGCCCACCTGCAGCTGGGTGTGCCGCAGGTGGTGGGCAAGCTCGTGGGTCGATAGGGCCGCTCTTTTTTTGATCAAAAATTCTCATCCTAAAAGTTCAGCGTATTAATTATTTTGATTAATCTTTTTATTTGTAGAGCCAGGTCTTTTTCGCTATGATTTCGCTCGGGATTGCGCCAGTCGCTGCATTAGCGAGGTGTACACACGCTGTGGCAATCCACTGAATACAATGAATTCGCTCGTCAAACAGCAGGGACAATTAACACTCACTATGAGGAATAGGTTCATGAGATTAAATAAAGTTTACCGTTTGTTATTGGTCACGGGTATGGCAGTCGGCGCGGCCAGTGTGGCGCAAGCCTCGGGCTTTCAATTATTCGAGCAAAGTGGTGCAGGCACGGGCGATTACCACGCGGGTGGCGCGGCTGAAGCCAATGATGCCAGCACGGAATGGTATAACCCTGCGGGTATGACGCGGATTAAGCATCAGCAGTTGTCTGTGGGTGGTGTGGTCATTAATACGAATATTCCTTTTCGTGGTACTGTCGAAGATAATTCGGTTAACCCCGGTTCACCTCAGTATGTTTCTACTCAAGGCGGCGGTTTTAACTTTGTACCTAATCTTCACTATGTTGCGCCAATCAGTAACAACTGGGCCTTTGGCTTTGGTGTGAATGTGCCGTTTGGCTTAAAAACAGATTACCCAAGTGATACCTACCTGCGCTATGTTGGCACTGAAACCAGTGTGCAAGCCATTGACTTGACGCCGTCACTTGCGGTGAGGTTTTCTCACGGTGTTTCGGTTGGCGCGGGCGCGGATATCGTCTACACCAAAGGTATTTTTGATCAGTACGCTGGGCTTGGTGCTGGCGGTGTTAACGACACCTCGAGCGATAACACCGGCCACGATTGGGCGTATGGCTTTCATGCGGGTATTTTGTATGAGCTAAATAATGCCACACGTTTTGGTATTGCTTATCACTCGAAGATTGTTAACCACATGAAGGGCACTAGTAAATTTAGTGGTCCTTTGGCGAATAGTGGCAACGGTGGCGTCGAAGAAAACAGTAATTTGCGCGCCAATTTTGCTTTGCCGCCTTCAACTGAGTTCAGCGTGTTTCATACCATTAACAAAAAGTGGGATATCATGGCCTCTGCGCAATACACGCAGTGGGATGTGTTTAAAAACCTTGTGTTGCAGAATGTTGCAGCCTTATCGTCATCTGACATTGATGTCGTGGTCCATGAAGGCTATAAAAATACGTGGAATTTTGCCGCAGGCGCGCATTACCACATTTCTTCGAAGTGGACGTGGAAATTTGGTGGCGGTTACGATATGACTCCGTCAAATAACCAGGATAGAAATATACAACTCCCTGACTCGAACCGTATCGCTGCTTCAACAGGTTTAGCCTATCAAGCGATGAATAACTTGCGTGTTGACTTAGGGTATACCCATTTGTTCATGAAAAATGCGCATATTAATACGACGCAGCCCGTTGATATTGCCCAGTCAACAACCATAGGAACGGTGAAAGGTTCGGCAGATATTATTGGCTTGGAGTTAACCTGGACAATCGTTTAGTTTTCTTTAAAGCTTAGAGAGTTTTACTGCGAGTAAACAAAAAGCCAGGTAGATGCCTGGCTTTTTGTTTGTGGTTGATGTTACTTTGAGCCAGTTTGAGCAATAACTAGCTGGCTGTTGTAGAATGGACCGCTTTGAGAAAGCTTGATTCCTAAATTGTTTGCAGTGGTTTGGAGCGTATAGTTGACGCCGTGCAGTGTACCTGTTCCCACCACTGTCCCCTGAGCTATACTAGAGGTGCTGCTTGGTAAGGCGTAAACCGTTACGGTGCACGCGTGTTGTACGCAGCTGTACTTGTTCAATATCTCAACCTGCTGAGCGGTCGATGTTACTTTTGTGGTATTGGCTGGCGTTCCGTAAGAGGATTCGATGAGCTTGCCATCAAGCGCAACATTCGAAAATAGGTTGCTCTGATTGTTTGTTGTCAATGTCGCCATCGCCGAACCTGACGCCAACAACGCACCTGCTGCGACTAAACTTAAAGTTAATTTGTTCATGTTTTTTCTCCGTTTGTTAATCCAATCGGCTTTTAGCGGCTTTAACCATTTTAATCAAGGTTAGGAATTCCGCCAAAACCTAAGAACATTTTAGTGTTTTTTGGATAAAAAGCAAGCAAATCCAGTTAAAATATTTTGAGGCTAATTGCATGAAAAATGGTGAAAATAAACTTCGCTTGCAATTTTAATTAAAATGATTAAACTCTGATTCAAGCAAAAATGAGACACAGCAGATGAAATCAGAAACCGCCACCGCCGCCAAAACCTATTTTGGTAAATTATTGGACGATGCTCGCAAGGAGCCGGTGATGATTACCAAGTCGGGCAGAGCTGTCGCGGTGATCATGGCTTATGAAGATTATGAAGCCTTAACGGCTCAAAGCACACCTCTCGCGGCTGATGCGCCCAAAAAGCCCAAACGTCGCAGCGTGGCCAAACGCTACCGCAGCATCCTCAAATACCGCATCAAACGCAAAGAGCGCGAAGAGAAGGGCAGCGGTTCCACTTAGCACCCTCTTTGGAGCGGCGGTGTACGTGTTGGTTTCTTCATTCATTAAGCCGGGGGTTTTGTCTTTGCGAGGCGCGAAGCGACGAAGCAATCTCCAGGTTAATGAGCCAGATTGCCGCGCTCACTGGCGTTCGCTCGCAATTGACGTTAGCGATAATCCGGGAAAAATTTAAACCCGGGTTATCGTCGCTGTCACTCCTCAACCCCAGGCTACGTTTGTAGCCCGGGTCGTGACCCGGGGAGGGTTTTTCTGGATTACATACAAGCAAGGCGCTCCATTAATCCTCTATGTGAGTAGTAGAATGATAGGTTACTTCTTGTTCTGGATGATCAGCGCTATCAGCGGTTTCGGAGTCGGCATCCTGGTCGCTCAGCATACGGATGTGGTCGCCGTAGATTACCCTTCCCCAGCCGGAACCAGGAGCACCCGAAATATCCGGCCTCTTTGGAGCCCAACTTTGACACTGCCCTTCCGAATGACATTCGCTTCGAGTAAAATCTGCACTTGCCGTTGAGTTCGGATTATTTGGCGCGGCATCGCCAGTTACAGCCACAGGCGCGACCGCCGGCTCAGAAGGCTGGGCGCTTGCAGATAGCATACCTGTCAGGGCCACTGCAGCGGTTAACGCCAAGGTCAGTTGTTTAAGTTTGAATGAATGAAACATCAGATAGCTCCTACTTAATACTGTTCATTAAGTGTACGTCAAAGGGGCTAAATTGCAATAGCCGAATAAAGTGAACAACACCGTTTATAGCCCGGGTCATGATCGCGAACAATTCATCCTTCCCTACTTGCAGGCGGCCTCAAAGCTTGCTAACGTCATTTTTTTCTTACCAGGAAGCCTTGCTCATGACAATCAAACCCCTGATCATCGCCATTACGTTTATGAGCGTATCAACGATCTGTATTGCTGCGCCACAAGCCGCGCCAACACCCATAATCACCAAAGCCTCCATTGATCAGAATTTCAAAACCTTACAAGATGAAATGCAAGAACTACAACAAACCTCAACAAAAATGGTCCAGCAAGCGCAAGATAACAGCCAGAAAAACCTCGATGGCGCAGTCAAACAACTGCAAGCGGAAATCGGCGCCCTACAAACGGCCATGAATCAAAATCTAAAAACACTGCAAAATAATACCCAAAAACAATACAATGACTTAGTCAATGAAGTTAAAGTGCTTAAACAAGGTTTGCAGCAAATCCAAAACCCGGATGCCGGCAGCACGGATCATCAATAGCCCCTGCTGGGCCGTGACTCTGGGAAATTTCTTTCTCGGATTACGCGCTTCGCGCTAATCCAATGAAATTTGATAAAAACTGCATTGGCTTAATCATGAGAATCAACATCACACTCTCCACACAAACCTTGACCCTGCTTAATGACGCCGGTCAAAACATCGCGCAGTACACCATTTCCAGTGGCGCGGCCGGTATCGGTCAGCAAATGGGGTCGTACAAAACACCATTGGGGAAACACCGTATCGCTGAAAAAATCGGGGCTGATTTGCCCGTGAATGCCGTGATGGTCGGCAGACGTTGGACAGGTGAAGTCTATCACGATGCGTTGGGGCAGGCGGTGCCCGATCGCGATTGGATTTTAACGCGTATTTTATGGCTTGAAGGTTTGGAGCCCGGGTTTAATCAGGGCGGCGAGGTGGATACGAAAAACCGTTATGTGTATATTCACGGCACGCCCGATAGCACCCGCTTAGGCATGCCCGGATCCAAAGGTTGTATTCGCATGCGCAATGATGACTTGCTCGCATTGTTCGAAGCCGTTACAGTGGGCACACCCGTGGATATTATCGAGTAAAGCATGATTGTAAGTGCAGTGATTCTCTCGGCTTTAGCCGTTCTTTTATTAATGATTTTAGTGTTTCGCAGTTTCTCTCAGTCGCAGCAAACGGCACAAGCAGCGCTGGTGCGCGAAGCGCAGTTTGAGACGCAAGAAAAATTACTCGCGCAAGTGAATCAGTTGCAATTAGCCTTGAGCGGCCAGCTTAATGACTTTCGTGCAGGTTTCGATAAGCATCAGCTCGAAGGTTTGAAAACCCTGCAAGAAAGCTTGCAAACCAGCTTGAAGCAATCACGTGAAGAGCTCGGCTTGCGCGTGGAGGGCTTAACAAATCGCACGGATGAGCGTTTAAAAGAAATTTCGGGGCAGGTGGAAAAACGTTTAACACAAGGCTTTGAGAAAACCACAGAAGTGTTTAACGATGTGATTAAACGCTTGGCTTTGATCGACGAAGCACAAAAGAAAATTACCGAGCTTTCTAGGAATGTGGTGAACCTTCAAGAAATTTTAGCCGATAAACGTTCGCGCGGCGCTTTCGGCGAAGTGCAGTTGTCGAACTTGGTGCGCAATGTGATGCCTGAAGAAAATTTCTCGCTGCAGCACACGTTTGCGAATGGCAAGCGCGCGGATTGTGTGTTGTTTTTGCCTGAGCCCAGCGGCACGATTGCGATTGATGCAAAATTTCCCTTGGAAAGCTACCAATCTATTTATAATTTGCCGGCCGGCAGCGCGGATCGCGTGCAAGCTGAACGGCAGTTCAAACGCGATATTCAAAAACACATTCAAGACATCGCTGAGCGTTATATTATTAAAAATGAAACCGCTGACGGCGCGGTGATGTTTATTCCGGCTGAGTCGGTGTTTGCTGAGATTTATGCGTATCATCCCGATTTGGTTGCTCAGGCTCATAAGGCCAAAGTCTGGATGGTTTCACCCACGACGATGATGGCTATCCTTACGACGGCACGCGCCGTCTTGAAAGATGAGGCTACACGTAAGCAAGTGCATATTATTCAGGATCATTTGGCTCGTTTGGCAAAAGACTTTAAGCTTTTCCAGTCGCGCATGGATGATGTGGCTCGCCATATTGCCAAAGCGCATGAGAATGTCGAGAAGGTGCATACCTCAGCGCGCAAGATTACTTCACGTTTTGAGAAAATCGAGCGAGTAGAGGTGGGTGAAGACACGCCTTTTAGCTTGGCTGAGCAGCCGGACTGAACCGCTGTTTTTTTGTGACAAATAAGTGACAAAAATCTTGCAAGTTGACTAAGTTTTGTTTAGAATTTCTCCTGTTTTGGTCATATTGACTAAAAAAATGGAGAGGAAATTTATGAAAATGACACGTATTGCAACAGCACTTGCTGTTTCTGCTATTGCTGCTTCAGCTTTCGCTGGTTCAGCGCCTAAATTAATGGGTGATAACAACACTTCTCACCAAGGTTTCTACGTTGGTGCGTTGGCAGGTTATGGTCAAACTAAACTAAGCGGCCAAGGCCTTAGTTCAAGCGGTGAAAAACTTTGGAGTTTTGCAGGTGGTTTGAACGGTGGTTACCAGTTCAATAACTACATCGCTGCTGAAGTCGGTGGTTTGTATTTTGGTGAGACGACGCTAGGTTCTGATTCTAGCACCGGTACTCAAGTTGATGTAAAAGCTAAAGACAACTACGCACTTTATGCTGCGGCTAAAGGCATGTTCCCAATTAATAATCAATTCGATTTGTTTGGTAAATTGGGTATTGCGGCTGTCCACACTAAGTATGATGCTGCGGCAGATGGCCTATCTGTTAGCCTTGGTTCACAAACCAACGCTTCGTTGTTGGTCGGCTTGGGTGGTGAATACTACTTCACGCAAAACCTTAGCATGTCATTGGAAGCGGATTATTTCTCACAAAATAATCACGGTAAAGCAACACCACGCCATATCGTTGGTTTGTTGGGTTTGGCTTACCACTTCTAAGAACATCCGTTCTTGTGAAAAGGCAGCTTCGGCTGCCTTTTTTATATCTTGATTAGGGCCTGTTTACAATTCATTTTCACGCTGCAAACTGAGTAAAGTTGGTCCAAATTGTTCATTCTTCTCGTTAAATAGGACTG
>PCWT01000023.1:84723-119668 GCA_002796245.1 Gammaproteobacteria bacterium CG11_big_fil_rev_8_21_14_0_20_46_22
ACCCCCTCAGTTTTCGCTTGCAAAAACGAATTGTAAACAGGCCCTATTTATTGTTTAGTAATTGTTACCGTATTGTTACAAAATTGTTGCAAAGGGCGGCCGATTTCGTTAAAATGCTCTCGTTTTAGTCATCTAGACTTAATAAAAACGGAGAGAAATTTATGAAAATGACACGTATTGCAACAGCACTTGCTGTTTCTGCTATTGCTGCTTCAGCTTTCGCTGGCTCAGCGCCTGTAATGAGTAACAATGCTTCACACGCTGGCGTTTACGCAGGTGTATTGGGTGGTTACAACTACAGCAAATACACGGGTAGCATCAATGGTACGCACATCAGCAACCGTCGCGGTAGCTCTTATGCACTGGGTTTGAACGCGGGTTACCAGTTCAACCAAAACATCGCTGTTGAATTAGGTTACTTACATTTTGGTCACACCACTGTTGGTCAAGTGAACAGTGTTAAAGTACGCTCTAAAGCCGCTGCTGCGGCGTATGTTGCGGCTAAAGGCATTTACCCAATCAACAGCGCGATTGACGTGTTTGGCAAATTGGGTGTTGCCGGTGTACAAGACAAATACATCAAAACAGCGACACCAACCACTAAGCAAGGCACAGAAGCTGCATTGTTGGCGGGTGTTGGTGGTGAATACTACTTCACACAAAATGTCAGCGCTTCAGTTGAAGCTGACTACTTGTCACAAAACGGCCGTAAAATCCCGCAACACTTCTTGGCGTTGGCGGGCTTGGCTTACCACTTCTAAGAACATCTGTTCTTGTGGAAAAGGCAGCCTCGGCTGCCTTTTTTTATGACTATGGGTTGAAAAAAAAGTCGAAAATCATACGCTTGAGCTTTTCAAAAGTACAATCATTTATTTTTCAAAACCTATTATTTTCCAGTAGCAAACTTTTAAAAGAAGACTATATTTCCGCTTCGAAGGCTTGCATAAAACAGGTCTTTGCCGGGGCCCTTTTGGGCCTCGGCTATTTAACCTTAATGGAGTTTAACCGTGACAAAAGATAAAAAGCCAGCTAAGTCGCCTGCTAAGCCTGCTGCACCTGCAAAAAAGAAAGGCAAATAAATTTTACCCACCCATCTTGCAGCTATTTCTCGTGCAAGGTGTTTTTTTATAAAAAGGAGAGAAACTATGAAGCGTAATTTATTATTAACTTTGATCGCGACATTATTGTGTGTGTCATTTTCGACTAGCTTTGCTGCTACGACAAAAGGCGAAACAGCAAAAACGAAAAGTGCTGCTGTGAAATCTACACGTACGCACAAGCACACTGAAAAAACAAAAAAAGCGAAAAAACACGCTAAGAAAGAAAGCAAAAAACATCACTAAAATGATGGCTTGGTCCCGGATAAGTGCTTGGCACTTTCCGGGATTATTTTTTTGGCTGCTGACGTTCGCATTGGTTTTGTAGCAACGTCTTTGCGAGGCGCGAAGCGACGAAGCAATCTCAAGATGAATGGACAAGATTGCCACGCTCACTGTCGTTCGCTCACACTTTTTACCCGCACTCGCCAAAACGATACGTATGCCATCAATCCAATGAGGTACACGTGCGCGACTTTTTCATTAGGGCACAGCCAGCTGGCTGTCTGATGCCAGAGTTTAACGCATCACACAGATTACCTCGCGTAAAACAGCTCGTCAGATGCCGGATATACAGATGCAATCTTTACCTTATTGTGACCGAGTGTTTTTTATCCTTTACAATCCGGGTGAGTCCATATACAGGCTATGTGCACGAGAAAAGGCACTACAAAAACACCCGGTAATCATATTTCAATAACTTGCCTAAACGCTTGGCCATGACTTTACCGATCGGGCGTTTATTGTGTTCCATTTCAGAAACATGATGCTGCTTGATACCGAGTTTTTCAGCGAGCTGTTTTTGGGTGAGGTCAGCACGAAAACGAAAAGTTTTTAGATAGTAGCCTGGTGTTCTAAAGTGCTCGCCGTGCCTTTTTTGTAAAATTTCTTCCAAGAAATCGGGAGAGTAGGTTTCTTCTTCCTCAAGATTTTTCATGAGATGGCTAACTGCTGAATTCAACTGTTTGATCAGCTTGTTCTTATCTCTGGGTGGGTTTTTCTTTAGCTCAATGGTGAGGGTGCCGCCACTAAAGCTGATGGTCGTTTTATGTTTGCTGGTAGGCATTTTTTCGGTGTCCTAAGTTTATAATGTTGATCAATAAGTATTTTTTAGTCACTTTATACTCTACTCTATACCGGTAGTTGAGCTTCAACCGGTAAGCATCGTTTGCGCTTAGCTTTGATGACTGCCACTGAGGGCAGTGCGGTCCGTAGCGTTGCAGGTCTGTGACAGCTTCAGCTAAGAGTGCTTGTATTTCATTGGGTAGGTGTTTAGCCAGTTTCTGTGCTTTACGGCTAAATTCTACGGTCCTTTCGCGTTTCATAATATACCTCTATATGGTATTAATCAATTAAAATAAAGTGGGGTCAAAAATTGGAAAAAAAGAATAGGGGGAAGAAAGAAGCTTAAGGATAATAAAGTTATCACACCGGGCAGGGTAAACGCATCTAAATTTGCACAATTTGCTTGAAAGTTTGGCTCAATATTTTTATTGAGAGTTTTTCAGGTTTAGAAGATCCACGAATTGAACGAACGAAGAAGCAATTGATCAACGGAGTATTGAGGTGATTCTAGCAAAACAGCTCGGTGATCACATTGACTCCCGTTGGCAACAGTTAAACAGTTTAATCCGAATGACTTATCGACGAGAAGAGCCTGCTGAAACTCAGCTTGAGCAACGCTACTATATCAGTTCACTGGCTCCTGATAATCCTGAGGTGATGCTTAAAACGATACGTGCTCATTGGCAAGTTGAAAACTGCCTGCACTGGAGTCTTGATGTAAGCTTTAGAGAGGATAATAGCCGTGTGCGCAATGAAAATATGGCTGTGAATATGTCTTGGCTTAGAAAGTTTTGTTTGGGCCTATTGAAAAAAGAAGGTTCTTTCAAGGCAAGCATAAGAAGAAAACAACGTAAGGTCTGCGCTAGCCCTAATGACTTAAACAAGATACTGGGTCAAATTTAGATGCGTTTACCCTGTCACACCGGGTCAAAAACTTTTACGGCAGCGCCTTCTTTGCTACACTCGCCATCAATTCAGTATTTTTCAAAGGACCACACCATGGAAGTCAATTTGATTCGCGAGCGCATTAAAGATTACCAACACCGTGCCCACGAACTTCGGGGGTATCTTTGACTATGAGGTTAAGTGCGAGCGTTTTGAAGAAGTCACGCGTGAATTAGAAGACCCGAATGTTTGGAATGACCCGAAAAAAGCCGAAGGCTTGGGGCGTGAGCGTGTATGGTTGGAATCCTTGGTCGAGACTTTTCAAACACTGGACAGTGGCTTGCTTGATGCGGCAGATTTATTAGAGCTTGCGGTCGAAGAAAACGATGAAGACAGTGTTCAAGCGGTTGAGGCGGATTTGGATACGCTGCAGAAAAAACTCGAGCAGCTCGAATTTCAGCGTATGTTCAACGGCGAGATGGACTCCAATAATGCCTTTATGGATATTCAAGCGGGTTCAGGTGGTACGGAAGCGCAAGACTGGGCTGAAATGTTGCTGCGCATGTATTTACGCTTTGGCGAAGCGCAAGGCTTTAAAACGGAGTTGATCGAATGCTCGGCGGGTGATGTGGCTGGTATTAAAAGTGCGACCATTCAATTTTCCGGCGATTACGCTTACGGTTGGCTGCGAACAGAAACGGGTGTGCATCGTTTGGTGCGAAAATCCCCGTTCGATGCCAACAACAAGCGCCATACCTCATTTGCCTCTGTGTTTGTTTCGCCTGAAGTGGATGAAAATATCGATATTGAAATCAACCCCGCCGATTTGCGCATTGATACCTATCGCGCTAGTGGTGCCGGCGGTCAGCATGTGAACCGTACCGATTCGGCTGTGCGTATTACGCATTTACCGACCAACATTGTCGTACAATGTCAAAGTAATCGCTCGCAGCATCAAAACAAAGACCACGCCATGAAACAGCTTAAAGCCAAACTCTATGAGCTCGAAATGCAAAAACGTAACACCGAAAAACAAGCCTTGGAAGAGAGTAAATCTGATATCGGCTGGGGTAGCCAAATTCGCTCTTACGTCTTGGACGAATCGCGTATTAAAGACTTGCGCACCTCGGTGGAAACGCGCAACACCAAAGCCGTGCTTGATGGCGACTTGATGCGGTTTATCGAAGCAAGTTTGAAAGCGGGCGTGTAGCAACCGTCTTGGGTAGCAACGTCTTTGCGAGGAGCGAAGCGACGTGGCAATCTCCAGGTTAATGAGCCAGATTGCCGCGCTCACTGCCGTTCGCTCGCAATGACATTAGCGATAAAATGTAGCCTGGGCTGAGCGCAGCGAGGATAACCTGGGTTATCGTTACCGCCGCTCATCAACCCAGGCTTGTTCCGTGTTTGCTACATGTATAAGTCCTCTTGATCTTTTGTTCCAACAGTGGTAAATTTTGTTCAAAATTTGAATAATAAGTTAAGCTATTACAATGCTTCCCACTCCTTCTGATAATCCTCTCTTTGGCGAAACCGCCGCGTTATTGCAGGCGCCTTCCGCAACACCACTTGCAGAGGCGCTTGATCGCCTACGTGTTATGCGCAATATGGAGTCTTCACTAAAAGCAAGAATCGCTGCCAGAGTGATTGCCGGTGTTCTTACCGCGGCCGCGCCTATCGTGTTTTTTGGTGTGCAAAGTATTTTGGCGGCTCTGTACTCAAGTAAGCATTTATTGTTTTTTTCAGAAAATCTCGTTCGTTTGGGTTACTGGTTCGGCGTGACGTTGTTTGCCATTATCAATAATACTGATATGGGCGCGGCATTTTTACATGCGATAAATTATATCCGTCATGGTGGCTTGCGCTTGGATTTAAAAAAGTTTAAAGAAAAATCGCGCGCAAGAAAAGCTGCGCATGTTTTTTCAATGTTGTTGTTTGATTTGCCCATGCTGGCCTTGGGTCTGGCTTCGTGCTATGGCGCAGCGGCGGGCGTTTTTGATGCGTATAAAGATTGGTATCAGATATTGCTCGATGGCGGTTTTGCCCCACCGCAGATTTTAACAGTCATCGGTAGTTTGGTTTCTGCATTTGGCACCAATATGTTGTACATGCTGGCTAATGGACTGTGGAGCGGTATGAAAACCATCGCGTTTAATTTGTCGCAGTATTTAGCCCCTTGCCGACCTAGTCGATACTCAAAAGGCTTTATTGGATATAGAGCGATCGATGAGGCTAGGCGTCGCTTTGCGAACATGGAAGATAAGCATCTGGGGCACGCTGTAGCGGTGGTGAATGTGTATGGGGAAGTCTTAAAAGAGACGAATAGGCCAAACGCTTTTATTAACGCACCAGAAATAGCAAATCAAAGTTTTGCTGATCAAGATCGTCTTTATGAATACTATGCGGTTTATTGTGCGATGCGAAAGTTGGAGAGCTATTCTCAGTATCGCCCTAATCGTGGCTTTGTGGGCTTGTGGTTTGTTTTAAATGCGATTTGTGGGCTTGCTGTAGGCTTGACCGGTTCTTTAACCAACGGTATTGGTGGTATTGATGAAGGCAGTTATTTTCTTGGTATTGCCAGTTTAGTCGCAAACGTAATTATCAATACTTCGGTAGCGGTTATGTTGCCCCGCATGTTCTATGAGATTTCGATCAAGCCGATTTACCAATTAATCGCCCGTTGCCGATCGCCAGAGAAAGATCCTATTAGAGGGCCAGCAATGGTGTTGGCTGGCTGGGCCATGAAAGTGTTTTGGATGGCGGCTGCCGCTTTTCCAGCCATTATGACGTTTGCAGGTACCTTTGGGGTAACGCTTGAGATGGAGGGGCATGTCAGCTTTTTGAACGTCTTGCCTTTTGCTGTTCAATTACTTCTTTCGATTACGCCAGCGGCTGCTTTATGTGCCTTGGTGTTGTACGCGGTGATGAATAAACTGGCAAGCTTGTTTGTCACGCCGATTAGAAACCGGCTTTATGGTGAAGGTGTTGCTAACCACCTTGGCAGCTTAACGAATTATGTTAACAACCTTAGTGAGCCAAATGGTCGCGTAAAAAAAGTAGCTCGGGCTACTACTGCATGCGGGCAATTTAGCGCGGCATTAGAGCGTTACCAACAGTGGACAGGCGCATTGTCTGAAAAAGAGCGTAATGCACAGGCTTGTTTTTTTGGTAGGGTTTATGAGACTGGCGATAGCACGCGAGTTCAAGCTGAAGCTAAACCCGTTACAACGCCAAGGGATGTGGAAAGCCAAATACCCTCGGCACACCGTTTTTTTGCAACTTCGCAAAGCCTTGTACCTGGACCTCAAAATCAGAGGTTGTGTGCAGCATCTTAAGCTTATCGTGAAATCACTCTAAAATTTTCAAACGCTTTAGAAATATATGATGCTTTCTTGATTATTATCAAACTTATGGCAGGGGGGTGTGGCCATTTAGGTGATTGATTTTTTGGTTAAAAATTGGTACGATCGCGCCACCATTTTAATAACAAAAGAAACCTAACTATGGGCGCGACTTCTTCTCAACCAGTCTTTCACAATGCAGGCAATCCTTATGTCTCTGCGGCATATCAGCCTGGTGATCAGTCTGGTGATCAGTCTGGTGAAAACACCCCTTTAGTCAGTGCTGCACTTAATGCGCCCTTTGGGCTAACGCCATTAGCCGATGCCATGACGCGCCTTAAAATCCAGCGGCTGAGTGAAGCTTCAAATAAAGTGAAGTGGGCGGCAAGAGGGTTGAGTTTGCTCATGGGTGCAGGCTGGGCGGGGTTATTGTCGTTTGGTCCTCAGGTCATTGAGGCAGCACATTACGCAACCCTTCACTTTCCTTGGATGCCGTTTGCTTTGGTGCGCTATGGTTTCTGGTTCGGGGTTTCTTTGTTTTCATCACTGAATAGTTTGGCGATGAGTCATTTTCTTTTAGGTAAGTGTTTAGTTTGGCGACACGGCGCTAAGCAAGAGGTTCAAGACATCAAAAACAGTAGCAAAAGCGTAAAAGCACTGACTGTTTTCAGTGTCATCTATAATGTTGCGATGTTTGGTTTAGGCGCGGCCTCGATATACGCGGCGACGGCGGGTGTGCAGGATGCTTATGCGTATTTACAGCCGCTTTTAGCTGAAAATGACTACTTTGTGCCGAAGTGGGTTGGCTTGATGGCGACGGCGTTTTCGGCGTTTGGTACGAATATGTTGTTCATGTTCACGCGAGGTTTTTTCGGTGGCATGATGAACACAGTGTTTCATTTATCCCAATACACGATGCCTTGTTGTCGCGCTGCACGTTACCGTGGCGGATTTGAATTTAAAGCCAATCGAACACGCCACTGTGTGCCGGCACGTTTTCACAGCGGTCGGGAAGCCATGTATCACTTGGGGCGTGCGTTTGATGAGATGCAAGATAAAAACCTAGGGAAAGCGATTGAAGGTCCTGTAGAGGTTTACAAGCAGGTTCGTCTTGATAGTGAGAAAAAGCAAAACTTTTCGGAAAAGCTACAAAATAAAGCGACTGTAGACGATGCAGACATCGACCGTTTATACGAGCATTATGCGGTGTATTGCTCGATGAGAGAGATTGATGAAAATGGCCGAAAATATCTTCCGGGACGCAAATCGACGGGTGCTTGGTCTTTCTTTGGCGTAGTCAGCGGCATCACTGTGGGGCTTGCGGGTTCCTTGATGAACTTTATCGCGGGTTTGGACGCCGGTGGGCGATCGGGCGCTGGTGCAAGCTTGGCGGTCAGTGGTTTAATTTTGGCCTTGGGTAGTTTTATTGCCAATGCCTTGATTAACGTCATGGCTGCCGTGATGCTGCCAAAGTTGATTTATAATTTATTGATCAAGCCTTTTTTCCTTCTCTGTTGCCATGGTCAATACGGTAAAGATGCTTTGAGAAGCCCAGCCACCTTATTTGGCGAATGGTTTTTGAATGTGTTTGTCACGGCCATTGCGGCTGTGCCGGCCTTTAGTACCTTTGGCGGTGACTACGGTTTGACGCTGGAGATGATGAGCAATGTGTCAATACTTCAAGGTTTGCCTTCATTTTTAGGCGCCTTTTTGAGTATTACACCGGCGGCGGCGCTAGCGTCACTGGTGTTATACGCTGTGGTGAACAAGCTCGCCGAGCTGGTGAAAACGTTTGTTCGCGAGCGGGTGTATCAAAACACTATTGGGAAGAGCTTTGCCCCAGATCCAACGCGGGCAAATAACGCGAGTCTTCATGGCACTATTAAAGGCTCTCGCTTCCCCTCAGTAGCGGCTAAGGAAGCCTGTGCTCAATTCAAGGGCGCACGTGGGCGTTATGAGCGCTTTGTTGGGGCTATGCCTTCTGGTGAGTTTAATGAGCACGCGACATTCTTTGCAGAGTTCTATCGTGAAAATCCGCCAGGCCAAACGCCGGCCGGCCTTAATGACTCGGTTCGCTCTGATGAAGCGTGTGTTGATATTGGCGAACAAAAGCCCGCAGCGCCGGTGGCTCGTGCCCATAGGTTTTTTGCGCCCAAAGTTAATGGGGATAGAGGGCTGCCTAGCTCTGCTTCGGGCGCCTCAATCGTTATCGCCCCTGATTCGCCAGTTGTCGCTGCGGTTTAATCTTAGCGAGAGCTTTGCCAAGCTTATGGGCTTTGTGTAGAATCACAGCCTTTGTTGATAGCTGAGAGCAAGCCATGAGCACAGAGCACGAAATACTGGACGAGAATACCTTAGTCGCGATTCGCCGCGAGAAGCTAAACGGTTTGCGCCAGGCGAAAAAGGCCTATCCCAACACCTTTAGGCGTGAGCATTTCGCAGCCGATTTGCACACGGCGTATGATCAATATTCCAAAGAAGCGTTGGCTGAGCAGGACAGGGTGGCAGTCACCGTGGCTGGCCGGATTATGCTCAAGCGTTTGATGGGTAAAGCCGCGTTTATGACCATTCAAGATATGTCCGCACCCATTCAGCTCTATTTGCGTCAAAACGATTTGCCTGAGGGCGCGTTTGATGAGGTCAAAGAGTGGGATATTGGGGACATTGTCGGCGCTAAAGGGTATCTTTTTAAAACGAACACGGGTGAATTGTCGGTGCATGTGGAAGAGGCTGTGCTGCTCACTAAAAACTTGCGCCCTTTGCCTGAAAAATTCCACGGCGTGACGGATACCGAAATTAAATATCGTCAGCGTTACCTGGATTTAATGATGAGCGAAGCATCTAGAAATAAGTTCATCTTACGATCAAAAACTATCGATTATATTCGTCACTTTTTACTTAAGCGTCGTTACATCGAAGTGGAAACACCAATGATGCATGTCTTAGCTGGCGGGGCTTTGGCTAAGCCGTTTGCCACGCACCATAATGCTCTTGATATGCCATTGTACATGCGTATCGCGCCCGAGTTGTATTTAAAGCGCTTGTTAGTGGGCGGGCTTGAGCGTGTGTTTGAGATTAACCGTAATTTCCGAAACGAAGGTTTGTCCACACGTCACAACCCTGAATTTACCATGTTGGAATTTTACGAAGCGTATGCGACTTACGAAGACACCATGGCTATTTGTGAGACGATGTTACGCGGTTTAGTCGAATCGGTCACGGGTAAAACAACCTTGGATTACCAGGGCGACACCTTTGATTTTGCCAAACCGTTTCGGCGCATGAGTGTGTCTGATGCTGTCTTGCATTACAACCCGGACATCAAAGCTTGCGATATCCAAAAACTTGATGCCATGAAAGCGCACGCGAAACGTTTAAAAATTAAGCTTGAAGACAGCTGGGGCTTGGGGCGTATTCATATCGAAATTTTTGAAGAAACAGCCGAGCACCAGCTTAAACAACCAACTTTCATCACGCAATACCCGGCAGAGATGTCGCCTTTGGCGCGTCGTAATGATGAAAACCCTGAGATCACCGATCGCTTTGAATTGTTTATCGCAGGCCGTGAATTAGCCAATTCCTTTTCTGAATTAAACGACGCTGAAGATCAAGCAGAGCGTTTTAAAGCACAAATGGCTGCAAAAGCTTCAGGTGATGATGAAGCGATGGCGTATGACGAAGATTACGTGACCGCACTAGAATACGGCATGCCGCCAGCTGCTGGCGTAGGCATTGGTATTGATCGTTTGGTGATGCTGTTGACTGACTCACCATCGATTCGGGATGTGATACTGTTTCCACACATGCGCCCAAAAGTATAGGACAATGACGGATGAAATTCGAAGACTACCGCCAATATGATGCTCTAGGGCTCGCTGAACTTGTGAAGACAAAGGCTGTCACGCCTGCTGAACTCATCGATTGCGCGATTGCACGTTGTGAAGCGATAAATCCTAAAATTAATGCTGTAGTGGCCACTGATTTTGATCGTGCGCGCGAGCATCACTGTGATTTAAATGCCCCGTTTGCGGGCGTACCCTTTTTAATGAAAGACTCTGATGCCTATCAAGCCGGTTTGCCAGCCACCTTTGGCAGCCGATTATGTGAAAAATTTATCCCACAAAAAGACTCAGGCTTAGTCACGCGGTTTAAACAGGCAGGCGTAACTATCTTTGGGCGCACGAACAGCTGCGAGTTTGGTTTAAAGTACATGACTGAGCCTGAGCTTCATGGTCCAACGAACAACCCTTGGGACGTGTCACGCACACCCGGCGGCTCATCGGGTGGTTCGGCCGCGGCGGTGGCTTCTGGCATCACACCGATGGCGCATGCCAACGATGGCGGCGGCTCCATTCGCGTGCCGGCATCGTGCACAGGCTTATTCGGTTTAAAACCTGCTCGTGCTCGTATCTCCATCGGTCCAGAGCAGGGTGAGCTGTGGAATGGCTTGGCCTGCGATTTCATCTTGTCACGCAGTGTGCGTGATGCAGCGGCTATGTTGGATTGTATGGCCGGTTATCAAGTGGGCGATCCTTATTGCGCGCCACCAGCGCCATCGTCATTTTTAGCGGCCTTAAATGAGTCATTACCTCGCTTACGTATTTGTGTCTCCTTTGATACCGGTGTGCCGGGTTTAAAACCTGACGAGGATGCGGTGGCGGCCGTTAATCAGGCTGCCGAACTCTGTCAAAATTTGGGCCATGAGGTGCGCTTTGAGGCGCCAGCGTTTGATCGCCAAGCGATAGAATCTGCCGCTGCTGTTATCATTTGCGTCAATGCTAAAGCCGCCATTACAAGCTTAGCTAAGCTTATTGCTTGCGCACACCCCCTTGAAAAAATCGAGGCATCCACGCGGTATATGGTCGAGCGTGGCGAGCAATATTGTGCCGCGGATTTTTGTTTAGCCTTGCAAACGCTGCACAATGAAAGCCGAAAGGTTGTCGCTGAATTTGAACGCTTTGATGTATTACTCACGCCAGTGACAACGAGTGCAGCGGTGAAAACGGGTGCGCTGAAAGAAAAAGAAAAAGATCTTGAAAGCTTGTGGGCAGCACAAGTTGGTTTTGCTCCATATACTTCATTATTTAATTTTACCGGCCAGCCTGCGATGTCTGTGCCGCTGTATTGGAACACAGCAGGCCTGCCTTTAGGCGTGCAATTTGTCGGCCCTTATTCAGGCGAGCTGCGTTTGATGCAGTTGGCAAAACAGTTGGAGGAAGCAGCGCCGTGGTTTTATCGTGTACCATCGATATGAGTAGACGATTAATCAGCTGGATGGCAAAGAAAAATACTATTTCTCAAAGAGATGCGTCGATGCATTAGATTTTGGTGAATGGTTACCATAAGTTTAATAATATACATTGGATTTGAAATGCAAGACAAAACATTAAGTAGTGATTTGGAAGCTGATTCAGAGGTAAGAGATGGCGCTTCAGTGCTCTCTTTGCCAGATGATGAGGTAAGAAGCGAGTTTCCGCTGTCATTACATTTTAGCAGGGGCGCTCAATTAGAGCTTTGTTTTGACGCGCGTGCGGATGATGGAGGGAGTTACTGTCTTTTTTTGGTTTCTTACCCTGAGGAGGATAGGAAGCTTATTGCTGCTTTTGCGCATAGCAGCTTTGTTGAGCAGTTGGTTTCGTGTTTTAAAGCCTCTGATGTCGCCGCGCTCAAGGCGCTTATCTCGCCAGAGACCGCGCCGCTAAATCTTGCTGCTTTATGCACTATTTGGGATCAGCATGTTAATAGCACTGCTTCGTATACAGAGATTCTTGGGGCTTACCTTGAGGCCATAGAAGGGCTTGAAGCAATCCCTGATCAGTATACGATAATCGCTCGATACTCCCTATCCCCCCCCCTTGATTTTTTTTTAGTGAAAGATTGCTGGGCAAGACAACATTTTTTATTGTTGAGGTTTTCGAAGTGGGAGATTGGAAGAATTATTGTCATATCTAGCAGCGATGAGCTTGAGTCGCTAAAAGCGTTTTTTGAGGCAAAAAATAGCGAGTTAAGCTGGCTCTACCGTTTTTCAAAGGATGTTGCTGGTGTCGCGGCTTTGATAACCCTGGAATTTGAGAGACCAAAAAAATATTTTGCTGATGAGCTAAAGTTAGCTGCTGAGCATTTAAAAACTCGTTTTAGGGATCTTAGGGTTTCGTACTTGAGGAAAAGGGAGGCGGAGGCAAAAAGATTTTCAAAACTCGCTACGCCCCCCGAAAAATCGTCAGCTACCGCGGGCTGCGCGCCATCGGCTTTGCCTATCCATGGCGCGTGCGAGCGAAGAAGATCGCGCGTCACCTTTGATCATCGCAGCACCTCGACCCCGGCCTGTTTTTTTGCTTCAGGCGCAGGCTTGCTTGCACGACGTATGACCCATAACGGCTTGGTTTTAGCTTTATGGGTAGACCCTGATACATCACAATGCGGCATCACCTTTTCTACGCTAGGGGATTCTATTTTTTGCTCGGCTCGTTTGAAAAATTTAAAGCCAACTGAAATTTCAAAGCTTCAAACTGAAATTAGTGAAGGTCGCTTGGGGATTTTTTTAACCGATAGCATTCAAAGAGCACTTCTCGCGGGTGGCGGTGATTCTCACATGGTTGAGTTTATACTCGCTGAGGCAAAAAAAGAAAAAATTATCTTGAGTATTGGGATGTATCAATTGAGGTTTTGCTTCTATAGGGGTGAGACAGAAAGTGAGAATGGGTATTATTTAGAGCTTATTCACCTTGGTAGTTTTGATTTTTTTATACATTGCCCTGTCTTAAATTTATCAGCCCATGCCTTGGTGACATGTTTTATCTATCGTAAAACAGATGCGATCGCTGATTGTTTACAGCGTGGTGAGCAAAACGATGAAAGGACAGAGGCCTTCGCTAGTTTGTTAGCTCAGTTGTTTAAGAAGGCTGGCAGGATTGAACTTTCTGCCGCTATTGCACATTATGAATCGTGTTTAAAAAAACCCACTGTCAACATGCCCCCCTAGCATTTTTCTGCTTTTGAAATGGCTTTGAAAGCATAAATCCAATTAAATTACCCACTACGCCAATCACTAAGCCGTTAATTTCAAAAGGTGAGTGTAGCATTAACGACCAAATAAGCATGGCGCCAATACCACAACAAGCACCTATAAAAAAATCTTGGGCCTTTACTGAAAAATTAAATATTACTGCGACTAAAGGAACGATGATAATGGGTGCCCAAAAATTATAAGCGTACAATAGTATATCTAATACATTATTAATGCTTAATGCAAAAACGAGCGCACCAATGCCGACAAATAAAGTGCTTCCCTTGGCTAGGCGTAATAAAGTATTGGGTCGCCAAGCGCTACGAGAAAGGGGTTTGACGATATCATTGACAAACGCTACAGATGCAGCATTCAAAAAACCGGCAGCGGAAGACATAATAATAGCTACCAATCCGGCAATCACAAATCCTTTTACTCCAATAGGTAAAATCATTTTTACTACGTAGGGCAATGCGCTGTTTGAGTTAATATGCGGATTTAATGCAAAAGCGATCAAGCCGATCGCGCCAGCGATTAAGAAAAAAGGAATCGATAAAATTCCGCTCGCCAATACACCATTGCGCGTTGCGCGAGCGGTTTTAGCCATGAATAAGCGCTGCACATAGGGCGGCACTAACGCTTCGCCAAATATAAACGTAATAAATAGGCCGATAAATAATGACAGATGATCATGCCCCTTCCAGAAATAGAGATACTCATGCGGTACGCGTTGCGCGATAGGTTGCCAGCCACCAAAATGAATTAATCCCATAATCAACGTTAGCGGAATACCGATAACTAAAACGCAAAATTGTAAAATATCGGTATAAACGACAGCCCGCATGCCGCCTAGTGATGAATAAATAATAATGATAGCGAAGCTAACCAGCGTGGCCCAGAGCGGATTTATCGTAAAGAAAGTCCCAAAGATCGCCGTCATAGCGCCGACTTGCGCACCTAAAATACCAGTGCAGACTAACACTGAAAAAAGACCGGTAACCACTTTAGCGCCATTTCCGTAACGCTTTGCAATGATATCTCCAATCGACAAGCAGTCTCGGTAAGCATCCATCCTAGGCGCAATGATTAACGCGACCAAAATTTCTTTCAGGCTAAAACCTAACAAGGCAAATGCATACAACATGCCTGCTTGATAAACCTTTGCGGCATTACCTAATGTATACCCGCCTCCAATGAATGAAGCCGATAAGGTAGCAAAGATAGCAGCACTACTAAAGGCGCGATGCCCTACTGAGAAGCGATCAAAATCGACGATGTGTTTACTCGACTTTATCCCTATAAACAAACTTGCTGCTAGAAAAATGATGACAATGCTGGCGTCTATCCACACTGGAAGTTATCCTTGTTATATCCCTAAAACAAAACTGATCATAACAATAACACGCCCTAACACTCAATCACATTCACCCGAATTTTTGCCAGGCCCCCTTTAGAGGTTTCTTTGTACATATCGGTCATGTCTTTGCCCGTGCGTTTCATGGTGTCGATCACTTTATCCAGCGAGACTTTTTTATCACGCCCCGTTTCCATCATGGCCAGGCGAGAGATGTTCACGGCTTTGGTTGCGCCTACCGCATTGCGTTCGATACAGGGAATTTGTACAAGGCCTGCAATCGGATCGCAGGTTAAGCCCAAGCTGTGTTCCATCGCAATTTCAGCGGCGTTTTCCACTTGCAGTAAATCACCACCCAGCACGGCGGTTAAGGCACCTGCGGCCATCGATGTGGCCACGCCCACTTCACCCTGGCAGCCGACTTCAGCCGCTGAAATAGAAGCGCCTTTTTTGTAAAGCGCAGCGATGGCGGCACTGGTGAGTAAAAAATCGATACTCTTTTGTTCGGTCACATTGGGGTAAAAAGTTTCGTAGTAATACAAAACCGCAGGGATTACGCCTGCAGCACCGTTAGTCGGCGCGGTGACTACGCGACTGCCGGCGGCATTTTCTTCGTTCACGGCAATCGCAAACATACTGAGCCAATCCAGGCTTTCGATGTCTTTGTAGTTTGCCGGCTTGTCATGCTCTGAGAGTTTATCGTACAGGTGCGGTGCACGACGTTTCACCTCGAGCCCGCCGGGCAAAGTGCCGCGTGTTTTTAAGCCTTTTTCCACCGAGCGGCGCATGGCTTCGGCAATCGCCAAGATACCTTCGCGGACTTCGCTTTCTGAACGCAGTGCCACTTCGTTTTGATACATCACTTCGGCAATGGTCAGCGTGTGTTGATTACACTGTACAAAAAGCTCATCAGCTGAGTTAAACGGATAGGGCACTTCGGAGGGTGCGACTAAATTATCTTCCAAGGTTTCACTTTCATGCACCACAAAGCCGCCGCCAATCGAGTAATAACAGTCTGTTTGAAGGGTATGGCCTTTTTCGTCAAACGCTGTAAAACGCATACCATTAGTGTGATACGGCAGACGGTCGACAAGGTTAAAGATAAACTCTTTATCGAAATCAAAATCAATGCTGTGTTTGCCGTTGAGCAGTAGAGTTTTATCGTGTTTTAGCGTTTCGAAACATGCGTTAATGCTGTCTGGGTCGATAGTTTCAGGCTGTTCGCCGAGCAAGCCCATGATAATGGCTTTATCGGTACCGTGGCCTACACCGGTATGTGCAAGTGAGCCAAAAATTTCAACTTTTAGCGCGTGCACTGCCGCGAGGTTTTTCACGCTATTGATAAAGCGATAGGCAGCGCGCATCGGGCCGACGGTGTGTGAACTGGATGGCCCAACGCCAATGGTGAACATTTCAAAAATACTGATCATGGCGTCTGCTCCAGAGTTTTGGCTAGTCTAGCCTGGAGGTAAACATTGGGCAAGAGGGTGTTGGGGTTTGCCGAGAATTGTGACTCGGGTTACACTGCCCCCATGAAACAGGCACTTTGGCAACGCAACACAGTTTGGCTCAATCTCTTTCTCGGGTTTTCCTCAGGGTTGCCTTTGGCGCTGATTGGTGGCACCTTGCAGGCCTGGCTGACTGAGGCGCATGTAAGCCTTGTGGATATTGGTTTTTTTTCCTTAGTGGGCGCCGCCTACACCTTTAAGTTTCTTTGGTCACCTTTGTTGGATAAATGGGCCTGGCCGTTTATGGATCGCAGGCGTTCGTGGATGTTGGTCGCGCAAATCGGGCTTATCGTCGGTCTTCTCTTACTAGCTATTCAAAACCCAGCCAAGCATTTGTGGGCTGTGGCCGTTTTTTCAGTGTGGATTGCGTTTGCCTCGGCTACGCAAGATACGGCGATTGACGCGTATCGTACCGACCTGTTGCAAGCCGAGGAGCGCGGGGTGGCTTCAGCGATGTTGGTTTGCGGTTACCGTTTAGCCTTGATTTTATCTGGTGGGTTAGCCTTGATCATGGCCCAGTATTGGGGCTGGCGTGTGACGTACATCATCATGGCTGCGTGCATGCTCGTCGGCGTTTGTCTGTCGTTTTTTGCGCCACATGCCCGTTTTGACAAAGCCCCTGCGCTATCTTGGCACGATGCTGTGGCTAAGCCGTTTTTCGAGTTCTTCATGCGCTCGTATGCAGTGTGGATTTTGCTCTTTGTGGTTTTGTATAAGCTTTGTGATGCCTTTGCCTTGTCGTTTATCTCGACCTTTTTGCTGCGTGGCGTGGGCTTTGATTTAGCCACGGTCGGTACGGTGTTTAAAATCTATGGTGTGATCGCCATCATTGTGGGCATGTACTTAGGCGGTTATTGCCTGCCTCGTTTTGGTTTGTTTCGTTCTTTGCTGTATTTTGGCCTGTTTCAAGGGGGCTCAAATGCTTTGTTGATGCTGTTAGCTTATGTCGGTAAAAACTATGCCTTGTTGGTGATCAGTGTCAGTGTGGATAATCTAGCGGCAGGCATGGGTACGGCGGCCTTTATGGCTTTTTTGATGGGGCTGTGCGATCATCGTTTTACGGCAACACAGTATGCGCTGTTGTCGGCCTTGTCTGCGGTAGGGCGTGTGTTTGTCGGCCCCGTGGCCGGTGAGGTGGCGCATTATTTTGGTTGGGTGACATTTTTCTTCATTAGCGTAGTGTTAATGGTGCCGGCGTTGGGCTTGCTGCTTTACTTGCGCCGTCGTTTAAGTTTTGAAGCAGAGGCCATTCGTGCCACATAATAGGAGTGAGTATGAGTATTCATGATCAATACACAACACCACAAGCCGTATTGGACGATAAATCGTTGAAGCACGAGGATAAAGTGCGTGTGTTAACCGAGTGGGCAGATCACGAGAAACAAAAGCTGATTGCCGATGAAGAAAACATGGCGCAAGGTGTGGCCGAAGAAACTGCCCATAAATTGCCTGCCATCATTAATGCGCTCAATAGTTTAGGCGTACAGTGGGGTGAGTCGGATCACGCTCGCGCGAAGTAGCTGCTATTTTTTAAACCCGGGTTTTCAATGCTACGCATTTCAACCCAGGCTACATTTATTCGATTTTGAACCTCGTCGTAGCGAATGCGAAGACGGGTGATAATCCGGGAAAATATAAACCCGGGCTATCCTTGGGCTGTCGGCTAGGCCAGGTTATGCGGCTATGGCGCCACCGCTTCTACAAGGGGCTTGTTCGTTTGCTGTTTCTTCGCGCTGTGAGCTTGTGCGCCGCCGCCTGTTGTGTGGTGGCCAAACAAGCTGTGTGTATTACCGTGAATGATCATTTTTCTGTTTGCACTCGGTGTTCTGTTTGCGCCACCTGAGGTTTCAGTTCGTTCAAGTTTTACGCCGCCAGCTTCATTAGTGTGCGCTTTAGCTTGCGCCTGGGTATAGTCGGCCTCTGTCTTTTTAAAGATTTCTACTGCACTTTGTGTGTCTGCCTCTGGCTTGAACGTATTGTTTGGTGCTTGTGGCCCCATTTTTTTCAAGCGATCGTAGTTGTTCTCTGGCCTGTGGCAAACCTCTTGCGAAACGCTCACATCGTCTTCTTTGCTTCGCGTTTTCTGTTGTTTGATTTTATGCTTGATGGCAATGCCGGCAGCGACCAATAAAGTCAGTGGCGCCATAATCACACAGGCGAAAAATTTGGCGATACGTTTCAAGCCGTTTTTAAAACGTTGCCAGCGAGAAATGGGTTGTTTTTCTTCACTTCGGATAAACACGCTTTTCATTACATGTGCAAGCCAGTTAAAAATACGGCGGCCTGGGTGGGCTTTGAAGGTTTTAGAGTCGGCTTGTGCTTTGTCGATATAAGCTTTATTCAATAGGCCTTGTTGCTGCTGGTGAGATAAGGCTGCCCAGTGCTTGCCGTAGGTGCTTTTGACTTGATCTTCGACGTTTTTAACGCCTTCAGGATTTAATGCGGCTTTGGCTTTTTGCGCAAGGTAATCGTGGTAGCTCGCATGCGCCCATTTTCCAAGTGTGACAACCGCGGTTAGCGCTGTCGCAGCGGCAACCACCAATGCGCTGATAGGCAGCAGTGCAGGGATGCAGCACAAGCCAAAACCAATGGTTAAAGCCAGGCTCATTACAAATCGGAAACCTTGGTTTTTGGCTTTGTTGCGTTGCGTTTCAATTAACACATCTTTTGCAATCTTCGCCTGCTGGTCATCATTTTTTGCGTTAAAAAGCTCGCATTGTAAGGCGACTCGGTACAGTCGTAGGACTTTGCCGTTTAGAGTGGTGCTTGGCTCTGTTAGTCGATGTTCAATGTCGTGAATAAGCGCGATGCGATCCTCGGGTAAATTCTCTGCTGCAAGACTGTGCTTTAATTTTTTATAAGTATTCTCACGATCTTTCGCTAAGTAACGCCTATTGGTTTTTAGCGCGGCACGAATACAGCGAAAGGCGCTTTGTAAAGTGTCGATGGCAGAAGCTAAGCAAAATAGTGCGGGGGTGATAGTGGCGGCAAGTAAAACGCTGCTGCTTAAAATCATGCCGGCAATTGTACTGGCACCTAAAGCCAGGCCTGCGGCAAAACCTACTGCGGCAATACCAAGTTCAATTTTTCGTTTAGCTTGAGAAGTGTTTGCATTCAACAGGTTTTTAATGCTGGTCGCAAAACCCACCACACTGTTAACGGTATCAACAAGATTCCAAACGATGTTCGTGAAACCGTCGAAGACGTTCATGAAGTTACTTTGATTGAAATTATTCGCAAAGTCAGTGGCTGCGCCGATCAGTAGAGCCGCTTCACTCTGTGCGCTGGCAACATCATCAGCCACTACCACACTGTCAGTGTAGGTTGCGCGCCTAAGCTCTTCTTCGCGATTGAATCTTTCTAAATTTTGAATGTGATTATCACAGCTTGGCTGGCTGGCCGCAGGGACGCGGTCTTGGGCTTTTGCTGGTCTTGTTATTATTACATTATCGACCATGTACAGCTTGTCCTAGGTTAAAAGTTGAACAAGTGAAACTAATTTCGAGGCATTATAGACCTAATTTTAAAAAGCGCCAGAATTATTTTTTATTTTAAAATCAATGGGTTAGCGTTGCCTACCAGACGTGCCACCAAGGTTTTTTGGGTAAAGAACTCTGGCAGCGTTCAAGCTGCCAGTGGTAAGTCCAGCTTAAGCGCTGGACCTTACGGGCCACATTGATCAGCCATTGCTTTTTGCGATACGTGCCGCGCATATAGCCGCCAATGCCTTCATGATAAGCCAAATATTGCGCGTAAGTGTTGTTCATCGCAATGCCTGCACGTTTATGGGCACGGTAAGCGTACCAGCCAATAAAATCAGCCGCGTTACCAAAATCATCACGTGAGGTGAAAAAACCGCCGCCTGTGTCCTGCTTGTAAAGCTTCCAGGTGCCGTCTACCGCTTGTGAATAGCCATACGCGGTGGTTGGGCGTTTCCAAGGGATAATCCAGAGGATTTTTTCACGCGGCGGTGCTGCGCCGGCTTGGAAGTGTGACTCTTGATGGATGATCGCCATCAAGGTGCTGATAGGAATACCCCAGCGTTTGTTCACTTCTTGCGAATCCCAGTACCAGTTCGGGTATTCTTTAAAGATGCTACAAATATTATTGGTGTTTTTGGGCGGCGCTGGGCTACAGCCTGCAAGCATCAGTGGAATTAAGCAAATCGAGAGTTTTAGCCAGTGTTTCATGTCGTATTAAGCGGGCTGAAAATTAATTGAGGCTGAATTTAGCATAGATTGATTGGCTTGGCGAGGGTCTCAAGGCTTGATCATCAAGCCTTGAGAGGTCTGTGAAAAGGCGCTATTCAGGAAATGTAAGGGGCCAGTCACTGCCAATGCATTCACCATGGTTAACGTTGATGCTGCTGGCTTTTACCGGTGGTGTTTGGTTTTTGGGTACGATGAGTGTAAACGAACCACCTGAGTTAGAGGCGGTTAATTCATATGAGTCCCTCATCTCAGAAACACATTGTATGCTGCCGTTTTCGCTTGTGTCATTCATACAGTCATCATTCTCATTTGTGCCTGTGCAATGTGTTGCAATGTCAACAAACGGCGGTATACCGACGGTGTTGAAACCAACAACATTGTAGTTATTGCTTCCTTTCATATTGCTGCACTTGCCGGCAGCTATCAGAAATTGATAGTTTACAGCATATTTTTGCAGGCTTTGGGCGCAGGTTATTGCGTTTTCTGTAGGCTGCAGGGGTGGGTTATCCGCCAAACCTAAGCTTGCTAAGCTAAAGCTGGATAACAAGAGAGAAATTATCCGTAATTTCATAGTTCACCTTTAATGTGTTTTTAGCTTCCTATATATAGCAGGTTTTTTTGAATATTTTTTGTTTTTAATTTTTTTGGTAAAAAAATTCTTCAAAATATAGTAGGCAGACATATTTGACCCTCGTGCCGAGCCTTGAGACACTTCCTGAGTCTTTTCTTCTTTCCACTTTTACGAGGTTTACGTATGGCAATCTACATGAAAATAGATGGCCTTGACGGCGCTGTGACGTCGAAAGGTCATGAAAACTGGATACAGCTGGATTCATTTAATGCGGGTGTTAATCGACATGTGACAACCGAGGTAGGGCGTGTCGTCAACCGCGACGCTTCGGTGCCCAGCTTTTCGGAGGTGTTAATCACGAAACGGCCGGATAAAAGCTCGCCCTTGTTGTTTGAAAAAGCCTGTTTGGGCAATGCGATTGCCGAAGTGCTTATCGACATTTGCGCCACCGATAGCGATTTAAAGCCGTATTCTCAGTATCGCTTATCGAAGGTGATCATCAGTCGCTATCACGATCAATCACAAGGCCAGGCGCACAGTGGCCGGGAGCTCTTACATTTGAACTTCGTTCAAATTGAGAAAACCTTCACCGCACGTGATATTGACAATAAGCCGCTCAGCCCAGTGACAGCAGGCTACGATTTGCAAGCCGCGGAGAAAATGTAGTGCTAGGTTTATGTCTTATCGAATATGCCTTGCTGGCTAACGATGTGTATTTGAGCGAGCTCGAGCCGCCAGACCCTACAATGATGGCGTATGGCTTGCACCGTATCGAGCTCGATCACCGCAAATTTGCCTCAGGTTTTTTTGCGAGACTGTATTATAGCGAATTGGTGGAAGGCTATGTGCTTGCATTTCGTGGCACTGATATTAGCGATTGGGGTAGTGTCAGCGCGGATCTTGAGTATGGTGCCGGCGCCAGACCGGCGTTATACAGCTGCGCGATGGATGTTTTTCACGCGGTATTACGCAAAACCCCTAAAGCATTGGGCCGCATCGCGTTTGCTGGACATTCTTTGGGCGGTATCTTGGCCAAGCTCTTGGCGCTCGATACGGGTATTACATCGGTTGCCTTTAATTCACCGGGGATTAAGCGATTTTTAGGGCATCATTCAGCGCATGGTATTGTGAATGTGAATGCGTATAAAGATGTCGTTTCAAAAATCGGCGATCAAGTCGGCACGATTATCAACGTCAAGGTGCGCGAGGGTGATCTTTTGTGTGCAACGGATGATGTGCTGGTGTTTAACAAACTAGCCTGCGGTGTGGATAAACACTCCATGCAACATTTGGTGAATGCTTTGATGTTTGATTCGCAGCAAGGCGAGAGGAGTTTTTAATGATGATGGTGTTCTGTAAAAAAATCCGTTCAATCTTTATAGGCCTACTTGGCTTGTCTGCCTCTCTTCAATGTTTGGCAGGCGATTTTCAACAGGCGGCTGACAACCAACAATACAACGTGTTTAATCAAGCAGTGGTTGAGCGCTTGCACATTAAAGGCGCGACTACAATGCTTATGCCAAAGGGCTTGTTTTCAGTCACGCGCTTGAATATGCCCAAGCTTCAGGCTTGTGCTTTAAGCTTTCAAACCTACGGGCAGTTTATTCCAAGCGATGCACCCTCCGCTTTGCTCGAGCTGACAACGACAGATAAAAAGGCGTTTCGTGTGCTGAGTATGGGGCGGCCGAGCTTGAGCTGGATGGGTTTAGGCGCGGTCATGTTTAAGCTGCCTTGTGACTTCTCATTCAAAAAGGTCAATCACATCAATCTCGTTTACAAACATCGGGGCAAGTTTCAGCGTAGACGTTTACCAGTCAGCATTTTTCAGCGAGTTTGGTCGATGACAACCCCTTCAAAACCCATTGATTTTGATATGGGGTAACGGCTATGGTTCTTAAGGTAGCAACCGTCTTTGCTTCAGAGCATGGCGACGCGGCAATCTCTAGGTTAATTTAAAAGATCGCCGCGCTCACTATCGTTCGCTCGCAATGATATTAAAATGTGCTCACAATGGTGCGGCTTATCCCGCCTATTTGACCATTCAAAAAAATACCGTACAATGTTCAGGTCTTCAGGGCGGGGTGTAATTCCCCACCGGCGGTGATAGCCCGCGAGCGCTTTCGAACAAAATACGGTTTGAAAGGTCAGCAGATCTGGTGAAATTCCAGGGCCGACGGTCATAGTCCGGATGAAAGAAGCATTGGGTAAGCCCGTCTTGGTTTGCCGTTCACTCTGTATTGTCCCTGAAGCGTATGATTAACTTTATGGCGCAAAGCGATGATGTACACGCACGAAAAGTGGATGCAAAAAACATTAACGTTGGCTGAAGCGGGGCGTTTAACCGTTTCGCCGAACCCGATGGTGGCCTGTTTGGTGGTCAAGGATGGAAAGTTAATTGCACAAGCCTACCATCAAAAAGCGGGTCAGTCTCACGCGGAAGCTTTGGCGTTGGATTTGGCTGGTGAGCAAGCCAATGGCGCGACGTTGTATATCAATCTCGAGCCGTGTTGCCATCAAGGACGTACGCCTCCCTGTGTTGACCGTGTAATAGCCTCTGGTGTCTCACGCGTGGTTTGTGCGACACAGGACCCCAATCCACTCGTGTCAGGTCAGGGTATTGCGGCTTTAAAAGCGGCAAGCATAGACGTTATCGAGGGTGTGCTGGAAAACGAAGCTCGCACGCTCAATCAGTTTTTTTTTCACGCTATGATAATGCAAAGACCTTACGTCATTGCAAAATGGGCCATGAGCTTAGACGGTCAAACGATCTGCGCGGATACGGACGATTGCTTTATTACGGGCGAAAAGAGCCAGCAACATGTGCATCAGCAGCGAGCAATGGTCGATGCGATTCTTATTGGTGCGAACACATTGATTCGTGACAACCCACAACTCACGGTTCGCTTAACTGCTACCGAAAAACAGCCTTTGCGTGTTGTTATCGCTGAGCGTGGTGGCTTGCCACTCGATGCGCGCTTGTTTAATGATGCGTACGCTTTTAATACGTTAGTCTATCTGCCCAGTGGCGAAGCCGAGCTTGCATCAAGCCTTCAAAAAAAAGATGTCCAAGTCTGTTTGATCGCGCCAGATCCACTGACTGTTTTAAAAGACTTGCACAAAAGGCATATTCGCAGTCTTTACATTGAAGGTGGTGCGAAGACGCATAAAAAATTTATCGCAGCTGATTTGGTGGACGAATATCATTGTTATATTGCACCTGTGATTGTGGCGAATTTGCCGAAAAAAACGTGCGTATTGCCGTTAGTGGCTGAAGCATTAGGTGACGATGTTTTTATATCTGCCAAAATAAAAAGGAGCGATTAATGTTTACAGGTATTGTGAACCACACAGGTATTGTGCAGCTGGTTGAGCAGGGCGACAAGCTCATTAGGCTTAAGGTGTCACCTCAAGCGCAATGGCAAGACATCGAGTTAGGTGAAAGTATCGCCATTAATGGCGTGTGCTTAACGGTGACAGCCTTTGACGAAAAAACTTTTTTGGTGGACGTAGTGCCAGAAACACTGCGCTGCACAACTTTGGGTGATTTGGTGGTGGGGTCGATAGTCAATCTTGAGCGGGCATTATTGCCCACGACGCGTATGGGCGGGCATTTTGTCCAAGGCCATATAGATGCAACGACAGAAATTTTAGATATTCACGATGAGGGCGAGGCCTGGATGGCCCGATTTAACCTGCCAAAATCTCTGGCTCCATACATCGTGCATAAAGGCTTTATTGCGATTGATGGCATGAGTTTGACGATTGCAGCCTGTGATGAATCCACATTCTCGATCACCTTCATTCCACATACGCAAGCGGTGAGTATCGTCAAGTACTACAAACCTGGGTGCCGTGTGAATATTGAAGTTGATTTAGTCGCAAAATACATTGAAAAACAGTATGGAAAATACCATGAATGAACGATTAAAGCGTGTAGAAAATGCCTTGGCTGTTTTAAAGGAAGGCGGCAAAGTGTTGCTATGTGATCATGAAAGTCGTGAGAATGAGGGGGACGTGATCGTTGCGGCTGAATTTGCGACACCTGAAGCGATTCAATTTATGGCGCAAAAAGCCTGTGGTTTAATTTGCTTAGCGTTGGATGAGCAGTATATTGAAAAATTTCGCTTAAACCCGATGGCGCCTAAAAATAATAGCCGACACCAAACGGCGTTTACGGTGTCGATTGGTGCCAGAAAGGGCACTACGACCGGTATTTCGGCACACGATCGTTCACACACGGTTTTAACCGTGGTGGATGACGCTTCGAACCCTGAAGACATTGTGTCTCCTGGGCATCTTTTCCCATTAAAAGCTGAAAAGCACGGCGTGTTTGTTCGAGAAGGTCATACGGAAGGCAGTGTGGATTTAATGCGCTTGGCCGGCTTAAAACCTGCTGCGGTGATTTGTGAGGTGATGGGTGAGGATGGTCACATGGCGAAAGGCGATGCTTTAGTAAACTTTGCCAAGGCGCACAAGCTTCCGGTTTTATCGGTGGCTGATGTGCTTGCGTATCGTTTATTTCATGAGGCGCGCGCAGAATACATTGCACAAGCCAATCTGCCCACGCATGAGTTTGGCGCGTTTAAAGTTCATGCTTTTAAAGATCGCATCACGGGTGTTGATCACCTGGCGATTGTCGCCGGTGAGCTAGCGTCGATAAAAAAATCTTTGGTGCGTGTGCATTCTTCTTGCGTGACGGGTGATATTTTCTCAAGCCAGCGTTGTGATTGCGGTGAGCAGTTGGCGGTGGCCTTGGATAAAATACAAGCCGAAGGGGGGGTGTTGTTGTATTTAAACCAAGAAGGGCGCGGCATTGGTTTGGCTAACAAAATCAAAGCCTACGCCTTACAGGAGCAGGGTTTGGATACGATCGAAGCGAATCACCAATTGGGTTTTCCGGCAGACATGCGCTCGTTTTCTATTGCAGCGGATATGTTAAAGCACCTGGGTGTGAAAAAAATTGCACTAATGACCAATAACCCAAGAAAGCTTGAAGAGCTTTCGGATTACGGGCTTGAGGTCGTTGAGCGAGTTCCTTTAGAAATCGATGCGCATGAAAATAATAAAGCGTATTTGAAGGCTAAGAAGCAAAAGCTTGGTCATTTTTTGAGTCGGGCTTAGGGTCTTGTCCAACAGACTTACATAACACTTAGTAGCACAGCACGCAAATATTCCCCTTCAGGAAAGGCGGGCAGCGTAGGATGGTCTGGGCTCGCACTGTATTTACCTAAGCAACGTATACGTTTTTTGGACGCTGTCGCAGCATCGCGCAACATGGCTGTAAACAAATCCCAAGTCATGGCTGATGAGCAGTTACAGGTAAAAAGCAGGCTGTTTGGCTTCATCGCTTGAAAGACTTGCTCGTGCAGTCGGCGGTAGTGTTGAGTGGCTTTCTCTAGATGTTGGCGTGAAGGTACAAGCTTGGGTGGGTCAAGAATCACAATGTCGTATTCTTGTGCTTTTGATAAGTGTTTATTAACGTCATCACAGATCCACTCAATGTTAACATGGTTCAGTTCAGCATTTTTTTTACCCAGGCCAATCGCATCGACTGAGCTATCAATTGCCGTCACTTTGCTTGCACCAGACTTTGCGGCGTGTAGGGCAAAGCCGCCTGAGTAGCAGTATAAGTCGAGTACACGCTTGCCTTTTGACAGATTGGCGACAACTTGGTGATTTTCGCTCTGGTCGAGAAATAAACCTGTTTTTTGTGTGTGCTGAAAAGAGATTTCGTAAGTAATATTTTTTTCGTGAACTGTGCGGATAACGTTTTCATCAGGTTTGCTTGATTTCAATAAGGTCCAGCCATCTTGTTTTAAGGCTTTTTCTTGTGGGCGCCAAAGGATAGCAGTGTTAGGTAGGCATTGGCTTATTAATGCTTCTATCATGTTTCTGTGTTGTTCAGCCCAATATGCCGAGCTTGAAACGACTGCAATGTCATTGTAAACGTCGATCACAAGACCTGATAGGCCATCGCCTTCACTGTTAAATAGGCGGTAAGCTGTTGTTGATGGGTTGGGTAGGTTTAATTGTTGGCGTAGTGAGAGTGCCTCGATTAATCGATGATGAATGATCGAGTCAACACTGCTTTGATCAAAGGTTTCATAGGCATAGCTTAGCATGCGCACACGATAAAGTGAGTGGGGATTGAAAACGCCTACCCCGATGGGTTGTTGTTTAGCATCAAGGACATTAACCAGCTCGCCAACCTTGGGTGAACCGCTCATTGATTCAATAGCCTTTGGGAAAATCCAGGGGTGGCCATGCCAAATGGGTCTAACTTTCTTTTGCTGTAGAATAATAGTGATCATGTGGCGATGCTATCAGTGAGGTATGTTTCCTGCAATAGCGCTTGTGGGCAAGACTTCAAAAGAAAAGTGCAAATGTCGTTGACTCGTAATAAAACCTTAAGCTGTTTAGCATTAAACTGCTCTCGTCATTAAACAACAATAAGGATAAAACGTATGAAACTCATTAAAATCGTCTCTGCTTTATCACTTGTGGCTGCTTTGGCGGTCACTGCGAATGCGGCTTCGGGTCCGAGCCGGGCGTTAACTTTTTTGAATGAAAGTGGTGGTGGTGTGCAATTTACGGTAATTGATAAAGGCACCATCAACAACCCAGGCTCAGCGTATCAGCCTAAACAGACATTCTCTCCGGGCTTTATCTATAGCACGAAGCGCTACGCTGGCCATAACGTTGAAATCTCTGTTCGCCCGACGACAGTCACGCATGGTAATAGCGACTTTTCATCAGTGTCATGCGACCAATTTCCCGGTGGTTATGCGGATGTTCAAAGTGACTACATTATTGCAGAATATAAGTACGAGCCATTGCTCCGAAAGTATGCTTTTACTTGTCGTGTTAAGCATGTGGCCTTATAAAATTACTTGCAGAGCCTGTTCATCATTCTAATCAAAAAATGATAGGCGGGCTCACGGGTTTTTGCCAAATAAATAACTAAGGTTTACGGACACTGTCTGCACATTAGCGTGGCCGTGGACTTTGGGCGTACCATACCCTTCGCCGCTCCCACAGTTTGCACAAGAAATGCTATGCGTACTTAGAGTCAGTCGGTTAAAGCTGTAGGCAACACCGGTGTAGAGGTGTGGGCTTAGTTTGTAATTGATGCCGGTTTTCATCACCCAGCCATTAAGCCAGGCAGATGAAGAGGCTCGAATGTTTTCGACGGAGGTGGTTTGGGTCATTTTCATGTTGGCTCCTGCGAAACCACCGCCAATATAGAAAAGCGCCTTTTTGCAGGGTAAGCCTAGATCCAGGGTGATGTTCGAAAGAAAGTTGATATTGATTCTTTGATAATCAATGCCAGGGAAGTAAGCATTTCGTTGTTTACGGGTTAAATTGCTTGAGGCAGCACTGGCATCTAGGCCCAAGATGAACTTTTTGATTGGAATATTATAGCCGAGTGAAGCACCGGCGATGGCGCTGCGGTAACGGCCCGAGAACATGGTGTTGCCGAGTACGGTGGGGCCTAGTGTGTTAAAGTAGTTTGCGTTAGTGTAGCGTAAATTCGCGTTTCCCCAGGCGCCGCCCAGTGTGGCGCCTACGTGAAAGCCGGCCCATGAATCAGCACCACTGACACTCTGCGCCAGCAGTGATGTGGGTAGTAAAAAAGCGCTGATGATCGCGAAAGCTAAATGGTTTTTTTTCATGATAAATTCCTTTTTTTGAATGGAGTCCTGTCGATATCAGAGCTTCTGTATAATGGATGTTTTTTGTTTTAAATCAAGCAAAATTAGTGAGAAGAAGGCGTCCTTTCCATTAAAACTTGCCTTAAGCGATCTGGCGCCTTAGTCCGGCCGCCGGGTAATTACGGCGTTTTACATAATTTATGTTTTATAATATAATTTACCATAAAGGAGGGTGGTATGATGAATAAGTTTGTATTTAACCGACAAGCCTTGGCTCAGTCCTATTGTGACAGTCTTGAAGGCAAAGGGATTGCGAATAATACGTCTGGGCTGTTTTTGGCCGGCCCCAGACGCGTGGGTAAAAGTACGTTTTTACTGCGTGATTTGATGCCGGAAGTGGCCGCGCGGCATTGGCTTTCAATTTATGTTGATCTTTGGGCTGAGAAAGCGACAGATCCAGCACTATTGATTATTGAGATGATCAAAACAGCCATGCTCAGTGTGTCAGGCGGCTTGAAAAAGGTCACGCGCAAAGTGCAGTTGAAGAAGATCACTGTATTAGGTGCCGTGGAAATCGATTTTTCTAAACCAGGCTTGCCAAAATCCGTGACCTTGGTTCAGCTTTTGGAGCATTTGATTGCGGCGTCTAAAAAACCTGTCGTGTTAATTATTGACGAAGCGCAGCATGCTTTAAGCACAAAAGCCGGTTTAGATGCGATGTTTGCCATTAAGTCGGCGCGTGATCAAATTAATTTGCGTGGTGAAACGTCCAAGCTAATGCTGGTGTTTACAGGTTCGAATCGCGATAAGCTCGCACAATTATTGATTAAAAAAGATAAACCATTTTTTGGCTCAGAGGTCACCGCCTTTCCTTTGCTGGGTCGCGATTATACGGATTTTTTCACTGATGAGGTGAACAAAAGCCTCAGTGCTAATAATCAATTTAGTCAGGCTGATATGTGGGAAGCGTTTCAGTTGGTCGGGTATAAGCCTGAAATTTTGCGTCAAATTGCAGGGCGTGTGGCGATTAGTAATGAAGCGCAGTCACTATCAGGGTTATTAAAAAAAGATGCTTTTCTTTGGCATGACCAGCTTTGGCAAGATTACGCGAATGATTATGAAGGGCTCACTGAACTGCAAAAAGCGGTTTTGTGTTTGCTGATTGAAAAAGGCCGCTCTTGGTCGCCATTCTCAGAGGAGGCGATGGGGTTTTATCAGGCTAAATTGGGCGAGCCTGCCAAAACGCCTTCTGTGCAAACTGCCATACAAGCGTTGCGCGATAAGGGGCTTATTTGGCAATCTGGCCGTGGGTCTTATGCTTTGGAAGATGAAGGGTTTATTGAGTGGTTTAATTACCATGAGAAATCGCGAGTTTAAACTGGTTTTTGCCTGTTTCTTGGGCGCTTTTTATGTCATCATGGGCGCCTTTTTTAGCAAACAAAAAGTATAATTAATGAAAACATCCGCACGTACACGGCTTGCATTAACCACTGGGCTCGCGCTTTTTGCGATGTTTTTTGGCGCGGGCAATATGATTTTCCCGCTGCAATTAGGCATGCAGGCGGGCTCTCATGTTGTGACGGCCATTATTGCTTTTGTCATTACGGGCGTCGGCTTTCCCTTTTTGGGGCTCTTTGCAGTGAGCCTTTATAACGGGGACTACTGGAAGTTTTTCGCGCCATTAGGTAAACCTGCGGCACTCTTGATCACTGGCTTTTTGATTTTTATTTTATGCTTAACAGTCGGTGCGCCCAGAACAGAGTTGGTCACGTATCACACGATTATTGGTGGCGGGGCATCGCTGGGTTTTTTCGGTAATCCGTTTGTGTTTGCCTTTATTTATTTTGCGATTGTTTATGTTATGGTGCTGAATCAGCGGCATGTGGTGAATATTATTGGCTGGTTTTTTTCGCCGATTAAAATCATGGCGTTTATTCTTCTCGTGTTGGTGGGCGTGCACTTTGCTTCACCATTTTTGCCAAGCCATGCCAGCGTTTTTCATGTCGCACAAACCGGTTTAATGACCGGTTACGGCACGATGGATTTATTGGCCGCGGTATTCTTTGCAACCATTGCCTATAAAAACATTAAAAGAAAGTGCCATGCGCATGGTCTGAAAGATAAAGATTCTATCACCAAGATTTCCTTGTATTCTTGTTTAGTGGGCGCGTTGTTGATTGCCTTAATTTATTCGGGCTTGATTATCGTGGCGGCTATGCACGCAAAAGCCATGGCTGGCACGCCAACCGCGGCGTTAATTGGTAAAATTTCTGAGGTTTTGTTGGGCCGATACGGTTTTATCTTTGTGTCAATTTGTGTGACCTTTGCCTGTCTTGCCACTGCGGCGGCTTTAACCGAGGCGGGGATGGATTTTTTCATGGAAAGAGTTTTTACAAAGCAGCGCATTTCGCGCAAGTGGCTTTTGTTGATTATTTTAGCTTTGATGTATATGGCGGCGAGCTTTGGTTTCGATAAGATCATGGGCTTTGCGATACCCATTTTATCCGTGCTTTATCCGTGTTTGATTATTTACTGCATTTTTTGCATTATTAAAAAAGCCCGGCGTAAAAAGCTAAAGGCTACGTCTTAAGTATTAAACGCGATACCCGCTGATAAGCTGACTGTGCTCAGGTGTGCTTTTGGCATCGTGGCCTCTGTAGAGGGCGTATTACCTTGCGTGAGGTCGCTCTGCTTAAAGGCCACGTAGCGATAATCTAGATTTGTGACAAAGTGCGTGTCTTGATTGATCGCATAATCAAATTTGAGCCCCGCGCCATACCAGGGGGCTGGGCTATTGTGAAACTGCACTTCAGCGAGCGGCGCATAGACGGTGTTGGCCACAGTCGCACCACCTTCAATACTCGGTGACATAATCCAACCGTCTGACAGTTGCTGTTGATAATCCAGCCCAAGACCGGTGTAGAAGAAGTAATAGACATTCGATTCTGGGATGTTATAGCTTGTTTTTTGGATGATAAAATTATCGTGCTCAAAGCCTAAAACGACTTTCGGCAAGAGGGCGCTTTTATCGCTGAAAGAGTGTAAATAACCCAAGGCTATGCCGCCGTTGTAGTGGTTTATTTTTGCATCATTGGTGCTGTATGGCGTGCTAGGATCGTTGGATTTAAAGTGCACATGCTCACTGGCGTAATCACCCGATGCCTGGAATACAAAGTGGCCAAAGCTATGGCTTAAGAAGATTCTAAGGCCTGGAATGGTACCGCTGTGTGTGCCCGTGCGAATGTCTTTCGCAGCCGAGCCGGCTTTGGGTGCCAGGCGGTAGTTTGTATACATACCCATGATTTCAGCGCCGCCTTCGTTGTTGAAAGCAGCTAGTGAGTTTTCTGCGCTCGTGGTTTTTGAGCCTTTTTGGTTGGTATTAAAGCTGTAGGCTAAGCCAAGATACGTGGCAAAATAACGTGTGAAGCTATCCGGCTCGTCGCTACCATCATGAGGGTTGTTCGGCTCCGTGTTTTCAATATTACTTTTACCGTATTTAAAGCGCGTGTATTCCAATGTTGTAAATAAATGGAAATTACCCGCGACAGCCCAGTCTAGGCCAAGGCCTGCGTTATACCAAGGTTTGCTTTTGAGGCTATACGTAGTACCGGCATGGATGTCACTGCTGGGGTAAAGCTTGGTTTTGGTGTTGTAAACGTGCGCGTTAAAGGTTCTGCCGGCTGCACCAAACGCGGTGAGCACGAGGCTTTGAGCAACTTGAAATTGTGCGCGTAAACCGCCAGCCCAGTAGTTGTTCGAGTAATCGCCTTGGCCACCTTCAACGGATCCACCTTGAGAGGTTACGCTGGATAAGCTGCTGCGCTCCCAACTATGATAGCCGATCTCACCGTAGGGGGTCAGCGCAAAGCGAGAGCCGAAGTTAAATCGATAACCTGCGATACCGGTCATGTCGAAAATAAACGAGGGTGCATTATCATTACTAACGGGAATATTAGTGCCGACGGTGGCGCCTTTGTACGGCGTGTTACCGTTTAGGGCTTTCATCGCCACATCCGTGTAGATATGGCCAAATTCGTGATTAGCCTCAAGCGCAAAACCAGGCATGTTGCCGCGGTTAGTGTCGTCAACGACCTCGTGGCCTTGCTTCGTGGATGTTTCACGGTAGTACATGTATTGATAGACAAAGGCGGCGCGAACGCTGTTATTTACCTGTGAAATAGAGTTGGTGGCGGCAGTGGCCGCGATTGCTGCGGGTAAGGAGGCTAAAACAAAGGTGCTTTTTCGTAACATCACACGTGTCCTTGTGCTGTTGAGTCGAGTATCAATCCAGCCATGAAGTTAAAGGATGATTTCTTGCCAGTCAAGTGTGTCGTGCGAGAGGGTTTTGTAAGGCTGGCGCCCTGAATAGGGCGCTAAAGTTTAGGGCGGGGGATAGCTCTAGTTTGAGTCGCCTTGGTCTGGGGGGTTGAGAGGGCTTTTTCCAGCCTGCTCCGAATTTTCTTCGAGGTTCTGTCTTTCTTGCTGATTCGCTGGCCATCCCCATTGATTCTTAGTGGTTTGAGGGTTAGTGAATTCGTGTTCTATTCCTGTAATAGAAGCATTAATTCTATAATTCATCCCGTATTTAGAAAAAGAGTTGTTAGAGCGGCGCATTCAGGAAATGAATGATTCAATAGCAAAGAAAAACTTTGATCAGGCGGAGGTAGAATCTTCTTTGATTAGAAATAGTGGGTTCTATACCCCAATCTTTGCGTCCGATAACAATAATTTTTATCCAGTTTATCCAACGATACTCCATGACTTGAGTTGCTTGATGCGCTTTACTCAAGTGATGGTTGGCTTTACAGGGCGATAGAGAAACCCGCAAAAGTCCCGCAACGAATTATTCAAAAACGAGATCTAATATCTCTATTTTTATATAAAATAGAGATATTAGATCTCGTTTTTTATCATTTATTGTTGTATAGTCCATCTGGATTTACATAGGAAAGTTTATGTTTAAACGGCTTATTAACATTAACCAGGAATCAAAGCATAGTGTCTTTATATTTGGCCCTCGAGGTACAGGGAAAACTTCGTGGCTTAAGCAGCATTTTGGAGATGCTTTGTATTTTGATTTATTAAATGATGATATTTATACAGAGCTGTCAGCGAGACCGACACGGTTAAATGATAAGATTCCTGATGGATACCAAGGGTGGGTTATTGTTGATGAAGTGCAAAAGATTCCAGCTATTTTAAACGAAGTACATCGCCTGATTGAAGGGCGAAACTTACGTTTTATACTGACAGGTTCAAGTGCAAGAAAGCTTAAAGCGCAAGGAGTGAATTTATTAGCAGGCAGAGCTTTAACGTATCATATGCACCCGCTGACTTGTCTTGAACTTGGGGAGCAGTTTAGCTTAACAAAGTCTTTAGTATTGGGCCATTTACCCATGGCTATAACCAGTAATGAACCTGAAAAGTATTTATCAAGTTATGTCGCGAGTTATTTAAGGGAAGAAGTGCTACAAGAGGGACTAACACGTAATATCGCATTGTTCACACGTTTTTTGGAAACAGCCAGTTTTTCTCAAGGGGAAGTGCTGAACTATACGGCGATTAGTCGTGAGATTGCGAGTAATAGACATACGGTCGCTAATTTTTTTGAAATACTAGAAGACCTGCTTATTGCTTGTCGAGTTCCTGTTTTTAGCAAGCGCGCTACGCGCGATATGGTCAATTCGCCTAAATTTTATTATTTTGACGCCGGTGTTTATCGTTCTATTAGGCCGCAAGGTCCCTTGGATAGTGCATCTGAAATTGATGGCGCTACGCTAGAAACCTTGTTTTTACAAGAAGCAAAAGCCTATAACGACTATTTTGATTTGGGTTACTCGTTTTATTATTGGCGTACACGAGATAAGAAAGAAGTTGATTTTATTTTGTATGGAAAAAAAGGGTTTTTTGCTTTTGAAATTAAACGAAAAGCAAGGTTGGATACCAAGGATTTTAAGGGCTTAAAGGCTTTTGCAAAAGATTACCCAGAGGCGAAATTTTATATGCTTTATGGTGGTAACGAGACTTATTTTGAAGGCAATGTTCAAGTTGTACCGTTTAAGCAAGCGCTAAGGAACCTCCCTAAGCTTTTATCTGGTGTGTTATAAAGGTAAACCACACTCTATTGAAGTGGCTCAATAAAACTAGACAAAATTTTGGGGTATGTTAGATACCCTATATTCTTGTAGCCCGGGTTGTGACCCGGGATTATTTCTCCCGAATTACGCGCTTTTGCGCTAATCCGGGCTACATTTTTCT